>JAYVFX010000336.1:0-3784 GCA_043772795.1 Deltaproteobacteria bacterium | reverse complement strand
ATACGTTCTTTGCCGACTTTACCCCTCTCCCTAGCCCTCTCCCACAAGGGGAGAGGGGACCTGAAAATACTCTCTTCATACAAATGAAAACCGCTATAGCACACCCATTTCGTCTCTATTTTTAGGTTTCTATTGTTTTGGAGCCGGTTCAGATTTATAGCGAATAGCGATACCAACAATTTGGCGCGCATACTTGGCAGTGCTGGAGGAATCCCCAAGGTTACTGTGATCCACATGCGGTGCCGATGTCTCGTCGTCGAACCCCGCTTCTTTCATCTGCTCAATAATCACAGCCTGTGCGTCAATTGCGCAGGCTTCACGGTAGAGGACATCGTTCATCTCAGCTTGATCAGTCTCAGGATTGCCATACGTTTTGACCCGCGCGATGACTTCATAAGGTTCACTAGGCGCAGTCTTCAATAGGGGAATTTGACAGCTTTGCGACGCCAATGGCACCGGAAGCCCCTTCTGTCCAGTGAGTACCAAAGGTTTGGCTGGGCGATCCACGCATGCCGGAAGAATGCACATGAACAGAGGGCCGACAATAGCAAGTAGTCGTCGTTGCGTTAACACGGTTCTCAGTATTTTGCCTGACTGACAAAAAAGACTATTCGTCAAGAGCAGTAATGTGACTTTCTCTCCCCCAACCTGTAGGGGCATTAGCACATAAGGGTAATCTGCTCTACTCCCTAAGGAAGAAAAAGGACTGCCCCGATAAACACAGATAGTCAACTTCAACCCGAGACAATCTGGATATAGGCCTCCTAAATGAGTTGTGCCCAAGGTAGCGGATGTCCTTGTAGAGACGCCCCGGCGGGGCGTCTCTACGCCAAGTGGGGTTAATGCCTCACTCCACATTTCAAATAGGATTCCTATATAGGCCGTAGAAAAGACGGATCCTCGGAGCGATATTCGCACCCCAGCGAACACAATCAGAAGCTGTGCGGAACCAGTGGCTGTAACGGTGCGGATGCAGGTAGCGTCGGTTGGGGGCGGGACTATCGACGGCTGTCCCCTTGCGCCGTACAACCCTGAATGCTTCAACAGGACCAGCTTCATCGTAGGAGGCTGCTCATGTCAACGATCGCTCCCGTTACGCTAACAACAGACACAATTGCGGTGCTTCCGCAACATCGCTTTGACGAAAATCGCCTTGCCCAGTATTTACAAACTCAGGTTGAAGGATTCACAACTCCACTCATAGTGACACAAACTCAAGGTGGTATGTCGAATCCGACCTTCATCCTCACCGACGGCGCAGGTCAGCACTACGTCATGCGCAAGAAGCCGCCGGGAAAACTCTTGCCCTCTGCTCATGCGGTTGATCGCGAGTTTCGTGTCATTTCCGCATTGGCAGGAACCGGGGTGCCTGTCGCGAAAGCCCACGTGTTGTGCCAAGACTCCTCAATCATTGGCACCGATTTTTACATTATGGATTTTGTCGATGGTCGCGTGTTTCGTTTACAAACCCTGCTGGATCTGCCACCGACGGAACGTCGACAGATTTATGAAGGGATGATTGATACGCTGGTGAAATTACACGCGGTAGATTTTCGCGCGATCGGACTCGAAGACTATGGTCGTGTTGGCGGCTATCTCGCCCGGCAAGGAAGTCGCTGGTCACAACAATATGAAGCCAGTAAAACCGACGACCTCCCCACGATGGACAACCTCATCAAATGGTTACCGAGTCATATTCCTGACGATAGCGAGACAACCATCGCCCACGGCGATTTTCGCCTAGAAAATCTGCTCTTCCATCCGACCGAACCGCGGGTGCTCGCAGTCATAGATTGGGAATTGAGTACGCTCGGTTCTCCTTTATCTGATCTCGCCTACAACTGTATCCCGTATTACCTCGCCGACCCAACCCGTGGAGACATTACCAACCTTGATTCTGCTACTTCCGGGATTCCTAGCGAGCAAGAACAAGTGGCACGCTACGCTGCCCAGAGCGGACGGAAAGAAATTTCTGACTGGAAATTTCAGATGGTACTGTCGCTCTTCCGCCTTGCCGCAATCTCACAGGGAGTGTACAAACGTGGACTGGAAGGAAATGCCGCGTCACCGGAAGCCATCTTGCGGCGTGATCGTTGCCGAGTCTTGGCAGACACTGCGTGGGCACTAGTAGAAAAAGGAATCTAACAACGATTCGCTAAAGATAAAGCCTTTGGGACTGTCATTCTGAGCAAAGCGAAGAATCTCTCTGTTGGCCCGGTCTCTCTCTCTATCTCTATCTCCTGTCTAGCTAAGGAGTCGCAGTGGAACTGATCAAGGAATTTATTGACCTCTTCTTACATCTCGATACTCACCTACAAACTGTGATCCAAACCTATGGCACGTGGACGTACGTCATTCTCTTTATCATCATCTTTTGCGAGACAGGGTTGGTCGTCACCCCGATCCTTCCGGGCGATTCACTCTTGTTTGCTGCCGGGGCATTCGCCGCTACCGGTACACTCGATCTCAAGTGGCTGTTGATTCTCCTTATTATCGCCGCCGTTCTCGGTGACGCGACCAACTATATGATCGGCCATCTCATGGGGCCGAAAGTTTTTTCACAACCAGATAGTCGTTTCCTCAAGAAAGAATACCTCGACCGCACCCATCAGTTCTATGAGAAGTATGGTGGCAAGACGATCATCATCGCCCGTTTTATCCCGATCGTCCGCACCTTCGCTCCATTCGTGGCTGGGGTCGGCAGTATGACCTACGCCACATTCGCTAGCTACAACATCATCGGCGGACTGTTGTGGGTCAGTGTTTGTATCCTGGCAGGATATGCCTTTGGTAATATCCCGGTCGTGAAAGAAAACTTCACGTTGGTGATTCTTGGCATCATCTTCGTTTCGATCTTGCCCGGGATTATTGAATATCTGCGGCAGCGAGGGCAGTCAGCGCCAAGCCACCTATCGTAAACGTAGGGGCGCGGCGTTGCCGTGCCCTTCTACTGGGATGGTAAGGCAAACACTAACAGTTCGTCTCCTGGTTTATTACCAAACATGGGAGTTCCTCCCGATGCCACGGCAACGTACTGCATGCCCTCAACTTCATAACTGATCGGCGGTGCGTTCACCCCAGCCTCAGTAATAAATTGCCACAGCAAGTCTCCCGTCTTCGCATCAAACGTATCAATGCGCCCGTTCCCTTCCCCGACAAAGACGAGGCCACCTTTGGTCGCAACTACACCGCCAATCAACGGCTTCTCAGTTTTCTTCTGCCACACGATCTTTCCCGTCCGCGTATCGATCGCACTGAGTGTTCCCCAGCGTGGCTCGTCCGTCATCGTCGCGGTTGTATAGTGTTGCGCGGGTTGATCACCTTCGGCAGGCGTCTCTTTCACCGCGTAGAGCGTCGGCATGTGCACAGCAGCAACATACACCATGCCAGTGCTCGCATCGTATGACACTGGCGACCACGATGCACCGCCAGCTGCTCCAGGAGCAATGCGCACACCTTCTTTCGTTGGCGGTGTAAAAATATTTTCTTGCGGAACAAATGGTTCGGATTTGTACAAGAACGCACCGGTCTTGCGATCATTCACATAGAACCACCCGGTCTTACTGGCTTGACCGATAACCGAGACCTTCTTGCCATTCACGTCGGTATCGAACAGCACCGGCGGGCTGGCGACATCATACCCCCACAAATCGTGAGGCACTTGTTGGTAATGCCAGCGAAGTTTGCCGGTTTCAATATCCAACGCGACCAGAGAAACTGTGTACAGGTTATCACCAGGACGAGTCAGCCCATCCATCTGCGGGGAAGGATTGCCAACGCCCAA
>JAYVFX010000335.1:0-8261 GCA_043772795.1 Deltaproteobacteria bacterium | reverse complement strand
CCAGCCGCGTGAGCGCTTTGTTCCTGTTGCGCCATGCCCAATTTGTGTGCGAACAACCTCTGTATGTTGTCTTAAGAAGAACGGCTGCCACCGTCAAGTGGAGGCAGAATACTAATGCGCCCCTGTTTGCGGAACCACAGTAGGAGCCGCTTCTGGCAGAAAGTAAAAGGCGATTCCAAGGATCACATATACCGCCAGTAGCTGTACGCCTTCCATCCAATTTGACTCTCCATCCATCGCTACCAGGCTGACGATACCCACAGATAAAGCAACCGCCATCACTTCAAAAGAGCTGAAGAGCAGGTTCATTGGCTGTCCAAACACATACCCAGCAAATACCAACAGCGGCGCGACAAACAACGCAATCTGAATACTGGACCCAACCGCAATATTGATCGCCAAATCCATCTGGTTTTTCATCGCCATCAGGACGGCCGTGCTGTGCTCTGCCGCGTTGCCGATAATCGCCACCAGAATCACGCCGACAAACACATCGGTCATACCAAGGGCGTGTGCCGTGTGTTCTACCGCACCGACGAGGAACTCGCTCATAAGTGCAACAAACGCCGTTGCCACCAGCAGGACGAGCACTGACCGCTGCGTACTCCACCCTGTCAATCCGAGTGCTTCGTCGGCTTCGTACGCCTCGGCTTCAGTTGGCGTCCCGGAATACAGATGCTTGTGGGTACGCAACGCAAAGATCAAGCTCAATATATAAGTCACAAACAAGACAATGGCGATTTCCAGGCTCAGCTCTTGCTCATGCGCCGCTGGATTCCCGTTGACGACCATGTGGAATAATGCCGGAACAATCAGACTAATCGCACTCAGTACTAAAGAGGTGACTCCCAGACCCGCGGCAGTCCGGTTGAATTCTTGCCGTTGAAACTTCAGTCCACCAGCTAAAGCGCTTGCCCCTAACACCAATAAGACGTTGCCAATAATCGAGCCGGTAATCGAGGCTTTCACCACATCAATCAGTCCCGCTCGTAACGCGATCACGGCAATGATGAGCTCAGCGGCGTTGCCGAACGTAGCGTTCAGCAGCCCGCCCAACCCAGCGCCCATATGCTCAGCCAGATGTTCCGTCGCTTTGCCCATAAATCCCGCCAACGGGATAATGGCTAAGGCCGACGTGGCAAAGATCCATACCGGATCGGCATGCATAAATTCTAAGACAATCGCAATCGGCACGAACACTAACAACACAAGCAACGGCTCGATCTCGAAACCCCCTATCCGCATGTCTCCTCCTCCGAATTGACGGACTTCCCTTTTTTGTTCTTAATGCAACTTACCACAAGGGGGGAACATCGTGCCAAATGTCGATCGTGAAATCTTTGATGTGATTGTCGTCGGTGCAGGGAATGCCGCGTTCACTGCTGCGCTCGCCGCTCGTGCCGAGGGCGCACGAGTAGCAGTTTTAGAGAAAGCCTCGCAAAAGCTGCGGGGCGGTAACACCCGTTTCTCCGGTGGGCTGTTTCGCTGCGCCTACAATAGTCTCGCAGATTTGGTGCCTATCGTACGTAACTATGACAATGCCGACACCGTCGTCGCCGACCCATACACACGCGAAACCTATCTGCGCGATCTGGAGCGAGTGACCGGCGGACGCTGCGACCCAGAGTTGAGCATGACGTTAGTAAACCACTCGTATGACACGGTACGTTGGATGACGGACCTCGGCGTCCCATGGGAGTTCAATCGTGCCGTTGGTGCAGTGACGGTTCCCGGCGCAGCCAAGGTGAAATTGCCATCCGGTGCTGCACTGCGAGTGAAAGGTGAAGGAGTCATCCTCTCCTCATCACTCTTTCGGCTGGCTGAAGAAGCAGAGATTCCGGTGCTGTACGAAACGCAAGCGTTACGCATCATCACCGCTGCCGATGGACGCGTGACCGGACTCGAAGTTCGCGGCCCAGAGGGAGGGCAACTCCTCAACTGCCGAGCACTGATTCTTGCTAGCGGCGGGTTCCAGGCCAATCCTGAAATGCGTACAGCGTATCTCGGCCCAGCATGGAGTTTGGTGAAAGTACGCGGTACCCGCTTTAACACTGGTGAGATGACGCGTGAAGCGTTAGCGAGAGGAGCACAAAGCTACGGTGAGTGGGCGGGATGTCATGCGACACCGATTGATGCCGATGCGTCAATCTATGGTGAGTTACGCTTGACTGATAAAACCAATCGCCTGTCCTATCCCTTCTCGGTAATGGTGAATCTGGAGGGGGAACGGTTTGTGGATGAAGGTGAAGATTTCAATCTCTACACCTATGCCAAGATGGGCCGCGTGATCTTGTTGCAACGAAGCGCAACCGTTTTTCAGGTCTTTGACCAACAAGTTGTTCCTTTATTGGAAACTCGCTACAACACCGGGACGCCGGTGGTCGCAGGTACACTGTCGGACTTGGTTGATCGCATTGAAGAACGCTACCGCTCGTTGAACATCCGCAAAGCCACGATGTTGAAGACGTTGAACGAATACAATGCGGCCGTCGCAGATGGCGTATTTAATCCTGATGTTCTAGACGGCAAACATACCAGCGGATTACGCCCTGAAAAAACCAACTGGGCAACACGACTCGATCAGCCACCTTTTCACGCCTACGCGGTTTCATTGGGGATCACCTTCACTTTTGGTGGGATTCGCATCAATACCAATGCTGAGGTCGTCGATTATTTGGAACGCCCAATTCCTGGGCTTTTCGCTACGGGTGAGATCACTGGGGGGTTTTTCTATGCCAACTACCCGGCTGGTGCAGGCTTGATGCGCGGTGCGGTGTTTGGACGGATTGCAGGACAGCATGCGGCGGTATTCGCGCGGGGTTTGTAAAAAAAATAGCTATGAATGTCACCGAACAACTCTGTCACATCATCACCTCGACAACATTCGACACCCTATCTTCACCGGTTATCGAGGTGGCAAAACGGATCATTCTTGATGGCATCGCGGTTGCCGTTGCTGGAGCTGGCGAGGATGGGCCACGCCTTCTCGCAGACCACATCCAGAGCCAAGGTGCAAAAGAAATCGCGACGGTACTGGGCCTCGGCTTCAAAACTTCACCAGTATCAGCAGCGTATGTGAACGGCGTGTCGATGCATGTGCTCGATTACGAACCAATGTGGAGTCCACCGACACACGCGACTTCTCCGACTTTACCCACTATTCTTGCTCTCGCCGAGAGCACTAGAGCAACAGGACAAGAAGTGATTGCTGCCTTCGTGAAAGGCTGTGAGGTTCAGGGCCGCATTCGTCTCGCTTCGCAGCAAAACGCTCCAGGTCACTTACAGTATCATCCACCGGGAATCGTTGGTGTGATGGGATCGGCGGTCGCCGCGGCGCACCTGCTTGGCCTTGATATTCAACAGCTACGAAACGCGCTTGGCATCGCTGCCTCTCGTGCTGGCGGGTTGATGGCGAATGTCGGGACCATGACCAAAGCAACTCATTGCGGATGGGCAGGAGCAGCGGGACTTGATGCCGCCTTATTGGCAAAGCGTGGCTTCACCGGCAACACGGAGATCTTTGAAGCAGCCAATGGCTATACAGAGGTCTTCTTTGGCGACACCTTCGATACTTCAGCGCTCCTCGCCTTTGGTCGCCCATATCGATTGGTCGATCCTGGATTTGCGATCAAAATGTTTCCCAGTCAGTATGCTACCCATTTCGCGATTACTGCCGCACTCGCAGTTCGCCAGAAAATCAGTGATCCTTCGCGTATTCGTGCTGCGCGCATCACGACACCAATTATGCCGTACGTAAACCGCCCATCACCGAGTACCGGACTCGATGGCAAATTTAGTTTTCAGTATACCGCTGCGACAGCGTTACTTGATGGTGCAGTAACGGTGCACACGTTCTCAGACGAGCGTCGCTTTCGTCCAGACATAGTCGCGTTGCTTCCCACAATTACCATTGTCCAGTCCCCCGAGATTCCTGATGAAATGGAAAAGATGTGGGTCGACGTGACCGTCGAGCTAACCGATGGCCGCCAGGAAACAGCGACGTGTCGTGGCCCCAAAGGATTCTGGGGACTGCCACCACTTTCGCGCGATGAACATTTAGTGAAGATTCGAGATTGCCTGGTGACACGGCTCAGTGCCAATGCAGTCACTCGTTGTATTGAACTAGTGGAAAACCTGGACAAGCTCGACGCAGATGGAGTTCACGAACTCGTCGCACTCGCGGGCTGTTACAAGAGTAGTCAGTAGTCAGTAGTCAGTAGTCAGTAGTCAGTAGAAAAACCAGAAGCAGAAAAGACATTGGAACAAGCAACCATACGAACTACTTTCTTCCCTACTGACTACTGACTACTGACTACTTCTTCTTTTAGAATCGATACGTATACCGCACCTTAATGCGCCCTTCGCGTAGGATTGGACGAAGTCTACCGTCAGCGCCTTGCCAATTGTGATTGTATACCAGGAACACCTCGTTCCCTGGCTCGATGATCCACCGCAGGCGCGAGTTTATGCCTAGCACCTCAGATACCGTGTCGTACTGGGCAAAATTAAACCAGGACAAGTCAGGATTAAGCGCGAGACTCAGCCGCAAACGGATCAGGCGAATCACGAAATTGCCTTCGGGTAGGCGGACATCGTTTTGCCGATACTCCGCACTCAGGAACAAGGCAGGCCCAGGACGGAAGTCGAATCGCGCCGTCCACTCATCCTCTTTGCCACGGTAGAAGTCGCCCCATTCGTAGACGAGCCGTATGGCGACCTGGCGTTTATCCGCACTCCGCAACTGCAGGCGCTGACGGCGAAAAGTGTACCCTCCCGGACGAATGACGACGCCGTCACTTATAGTGAAATCTTTCGTTAATCGCTCAAACGTTTCCTCAGACTGGAAAAAGACTTGATCACCGCTGTCAAAGCGCCACGCGCAAGGAAAGTTCACATGGCGCGTTAACAACCGGTTGGAGTCGGGATCGACAATGTAGTTACCATCAAAAGCGCAGGACACCTGACGTGTCGCCCACCGGTGCGGACGTGGCGCAGCTTCAAGAAACCAGCCAAAGCGACGTATTCCTTTGCGCGGCACAAACCCCAACGTCGCATCAAATTCCTTTTGTACCTCGCGATAGGTACCGAAAATCTCCCAGGTGTCGTTCGGTAGGTTAATCTGACTCCCCCAGGCTAGGTCTTTATGCACCTTGGGAAGAAAACTCTTGAGAAAAAAGCCTGATACCGAGAGGTTCTTGTTACCCCACAGCGTCGAGGTGCTGTAGCGAAAGTCACTCCCCGCCAGACCGCTAGCAGTCCCACGGGCAGGATCACGCGCGGTCGCGATGAAGCCAATCGACGATTTTTCCCACAGATCACGTTTGACCCGAATGACACTAAAGTTTTCGTCAGGGATCGGGCCACGTTCTTGTGTCTGGACGTTCAGGAGACCGACGTGGTAGCGTCCGATGCGCCCACTCAGTTTCACTCCACCAAGGAGATCCACCTGCTTGCCGTCATCCGCAATACCGAGACGACGGCTGAAAAAAGGAATGATCACGAGCGGACCCGACGTCGACGTCAGGTCGTTCACGGAAAAATTTCCCGCATCTTCGAGAAAAAACTGACGTTTCTCGGGAAAGAACACCGGAAATCGCGTGAGGTTGACTTGTGCCTCATCAACTTCAGTCTCAGCGAAGTCGGTATTCGCCGTCAGACTCAATGTCAAACTGGGAGTGAGTTTATAAAATGTGTCAAACCCAGGCTTCAGAGTAGCCGCATGCCGTTTCACTGCCGTGGTGATGAATGGCGAGACATCCAACCCGACACCTTGATCGATATGCTCTAGCCCACGCAATCGCCCGGCTTCAGACACGCGAAAGAAATCGAGATTTTGGCGATACCCACTCCACACCACCTCTTCAGTTCGTCGTTTAATAATGCGTTGCACGTTGAACCCCCACTCGGTCTGATCAGCAACAAAACTGAGGGTTTGAAACGGGATGGCAAATTCTGCTGTCCATCCCTGCGTGGAGCGACGAGTGCGAGCATACCAGATGCCATTCCAATCTGGGTTCTGATCTTGTCCCTCATCGGTAATGATCTGATCAAACCGCGCGCCCGCTGCATTCACTTGAAAGACAAAGGCATTCCGACGGTCAAGAAAGGTGTCGAACAACAACGTGATACGGTCATCAGGAGTGAGGTCGGCATCACGATCGTAACGAGATGTGACGATCGCGTCGGGCTGCGAATCAAAGCAGATTACCCCGACGTAAAGGCGAGAACGTGAGTAGAGCACACGCACTTCAGTGCGTTCTGAAGCTGGAGCACCTTCCTGCGGCTCCCGTTGTTGGAAGGTAGTGATGACCTCGGCCTGTTGCCAGGGTGGTTCATCCAGGGTGCCGTCAACAGTAATGAGAGAGTCGGTAAACGTCGCACGAATCTCGGGAGGCTCAGAGGCAGCGCGTGCAGTCGCACTCCCTAAACAAACGATAACAGCCGTAATGAGGATTCGGATTATCAGAAGACTCATAGTGCCGGTGCGACTGGTCGGTTCTGTTGTTTGAGGATAGCATGAATCATGTGCACTGAAGTTTCACTGTACCGGCTCGATACACGCGGGCACGTCGTTCTTCGGCGAATTCACCAGCAGCGAGACTTCGTATGCCGTCATCTCACTATCAGAATACGATACCAGCAATGGCAGTAGCTTCTGCGGATCATCGACTGTGCGGTCGAGCCATACTGCTTCAGCTTCGCGCGGCACGATCACCGGCATGCGGTTATGAATCGTTTCTATCAGGGCATTAGGGGTCGTAGTGATGATCGTACACGAATGAACCGGCTCACCAGTGGGAGATTTCCAGGTTTCCCATAATCCGGCAAACCCGAACGACTCATGGGATCGCAGCGCAATAAACATCGGGGTCTTCTTCTTTCCTTCAGCCTTCCATTCATAGAAACCATCGGCGACAATCAAGCAGCGTCGCCTCTGTAGTGCACGTTTGAAACTGGGTTTCTCAGCAAGTGTCTCCGCCCGCGCATTAATCATGCGGTTCCCAATCGACGCTTCCTTCGCCCATGAAGGAATCAACCCCCAGCGGAGGAAACCCGCGCGATTCTCTTTTCCATCGTTCATCACTGTGAGTACGGGTTGAGAGGGCGCGATGTTATAGTGAGGGGTAAATGCCACGTTGGCCATCCGCAAGGAAAAACGTTCCGCTATATGGTCAAGGTCGGTCGTGAGTGTAAATCGTCCACACATGGGTGCCTTCTTTTCTCCGCCGCTTTTGTAGCATATGTATAGCGAAAGCAGCGAGGGGAAGGAATCCGAATGGGAAATCAAAAAGCAAAGTTCCAATGGGACTGGAGACGAGAGACTAGGGGCGGGCTTGGAAAAAAACACGTCTCCAGCCTCCAATCTCTAGCCTCATTATCGAACTAGAAACTAGAAACCCTATGCAATATCGTATTCTTGGCCGTACAGGACTTGAGGTGAGTAGTGTCAGCATCGGTACCTGGAAATCATTTGATGTCCGTGGCGCGAAAGAAATCGAACACGTACATGCAATGGTAACCGAAGCACTCCGCTGTGGCGTGAACCTGTTTGATACCGCGCCTATGTATGGTGCGGCGGAAAATGTTCTCGGGACAGTGCTCAAAGGGAGACGTACAGGTGTAATCGTCGCCACTAAAGTGCTGGCGTACGATGCCCAGTCGGCACGGACCCTGATCGAAGACTCGTTCCGCAAGTTGCAGGTCGACGTTATTGATTTGATGCAGATTCACAACATGTCTGCCTGGCAGGAAGTCACTCCCATTCTCGAAGAGTATAAAGCGCAAGGGCGGATTCGCTTTCTCGGTATCACTGACTACCGCACCAGTCTGTTTCCTGAAATGATGCAAGCGATGGGGACAGGGAAATTTGACACGATCCAGATCCCGTACAATGTAGGGGAACGGGAAGCAGAAAAAGAAATTATTCCACTCGCTAAACAACTCAATATCGGCGTGCTAGTGATGACGCCGATCGCTCCGATTTTTGATCGTAGCCGTCTCCTCCGCCCGTTACAAAATCAAGACCTCTCATTTCTTGCTCCGTATGGTGTCACGACCTCAGGACAAGCGTTGTTAAAGTATGTGCTGGCTCATCCTGATGTCTCCACACTACTCCCGGCAACCTCACAGCTTGAACGTGTCACAGAAAACACAAAAAGTGCCGACGGGTCAGCATTACCACCTGAAGCGCGCCGTCGGCTAGAAGGGATGCTCTCATGATCGAGTTATACGACCTTGTTGGTGCCAATAATCTCCGCTTC
>JAYVFX010000334.1:0-4514 GCA_043772795.1 Deltaproteobacteria bacterium | reverse complement strand
ATCTTTACGAATGGATCTGAGCACGACTTCACCGGTGTTGATGCCCACCCGCATCAACAGCGGCGGATAGCCTTTTCCTCGGAGCGTATCGGCATAGCGACGCATCGCTTCTTGCATGCGCAGGGCGGCATAGAGGGCGCGTTGAGGATGATCTTCATGCGCCAGCGGCGCGCCGAACAAGGCAAAGATGCCATCTCCCAAGGCTTGCGCCACAAAGCCGTCATACTGATGCACGGCGTCCATCATCAGTTGCAGAGCGGGATCAATAATCGCTCGCGCCTCTTCGGGATCAAGACTTTCAATCAACGCCGTCGAGCCTTTGAGATCAGCAAACAGCGCCGTGATCGTCTTGCGTTCACCATCGGTTCCGCTGCGCGCTTCCAAGGCTGCTTGTTCGGCGCGAATACGTTCAGCGAGGTGAGGTGGTGTCCACTGGCCGGGGACTCCTTCCTTTTCGCCTTTTCCCCATTTCCCCTTTTCGCCCTCTGTGTTGTCGTTTATCCCTTTATCCATTTCCCCCTTTCGCCCTTTCGCCTTTTCCCCCTCAGCGTCCGTGCCGGTCCACACTAACCCCGGACCTTCTTCCCGGACTTGCTGGGCATGAGAGTACAGGAGTTCTTCCTTGAGATCGGCAAGAACCTCGTCTTCAAGGTCAAACTCTCGCTTGAGCATGCGATACGATACACGGCTCTGGCGCTGCAACAGGTCGAGCACTTGCTCTACCACGACAGAAAACTTCATACTGCTTTCCTCAACTCTCTTGCTCGCGGGTAACGCGTGCCTGTCCACCGCCCATCAACTCGTTCGGTACAGCGGATCACGCCACAGCTTTGAAGTGCACCACATCGACGGTGACACGGGCAGCGGGTTTTGCCCGGGACGTCATCAGTCGCTCCAGTGCTTTGTACACCGCCGCTTGGATGTATTTCTCCCCACATTGCTGACACACCCCGGCGGGAACATCTTCCATCATTTTGAGCTTGTGCCCCCAACGAAAATCAACGGTGACCTTCTCTTGAAGAACTCGTCCTTTGCAGAAATAGCATTCTGTCGTCATCGTATTACTTCCTTTTTCGTGTTTGCCAATCGTTTTCCCACTCTGCCGCATCTGGCTCATAGGCCGTGATAATGAGCACCTCATCCGCATCGAGCCGACCGCAAACGATGTGCAGCGGGCGCTTGCCAGCGAACCCCAGAATTAAGCAACTCGGACCTCGGCGATCTTCTGGATAGTCTTCGATGAGTACACCAGTCCCTATCGCTTGCTCAATGTTTTCGGCTTTGATGCGTCGTTGCCGCAACTTCTCAGTGTGTGTGAAGGAGATACTATACCTCCCTTGTGTGATCTTTTCCCGGAGAGTTTCGAGGTTCACGCCAGTGCCTCCAACAACGCTTTCGCTTCTTGCAAATCCTTGGTGTCAAACCCTTCCGTAAACCAGTGGTAAACCTCGGATAACATCTGGTGAGCTTCGGCCTTCTTGCTTTGCGACTGCCACACCCGCGCTAGACTCATCGTCGCGCGCAGTTCGAGCGATTTCGCTTGTTGCCTTTGGGCAATCTCAATCGCCTTCAGAAAGCACTCTTCTGCCTCGTGGACCCGAGACTCTAGACGCTGGACGCTAGACTGGGCGAGCAGTAGCTCGCCTTTTATGCGGTACAACTCTGCCTCGTAGAACCGTTCCTCGGTCCGGTCCACAAAGGCCAACGCCTCGGCCACGGTCGCCAGTCCTTCCTCGACCTGCCCGTCTTTCAGATACGCTTCGGCCAGCAAGGCAGGAAAATATGACTGGAATACCTCTGACCCGGTGTCTCGCATCGCCGCTATCCCCCACCGCATCTGGGCAATCCCGGCTGCGACGTGCCCGTGCTCCACCAAGGCCCACCCGCGATAGATCGTGCACTGCGCAACCCAGTACGGGAATCCTTGCTCGGTCGCGAGGGCGATTCCTGCTTCAGCCCGCTCCTGTGTCTGGTCCCATTCCCGGCGGTATTGATGCACAACAGTTGCCAGAGTGAGGGCAAAGGCGAGACTAAAGGGATGCGCGAGCCTGTGGGCGAGGGTCACGCTTGCCTGGCTCTGTCGCAACGCTTGCTCGGGATAGCCAAGCAACCACAGCGCCCGTGCCTCAGTGGCGAGAGAACTCATGGCCGGATCGTTGCCATATTCGATGGCCAGGGAACTATGCTGCTGCGCGTCGTAGTGCGCCACACTCTGCTCACAGTGCCGGCGGGCAGCTTCTAGCTCTCCCATGTCGAATAACGTGACCCCCAACGCCCAATGCGCCTCCACCAGGAGGGCAGGATCGTGTTCCCTTTCCGCGAGGTGCAGCAGTTGTTCTCCCAGCTTCCGTGCGGTCTGGTAGTCCGCCCGGATGAGCTGAAAAGTGTACACGCCGTACAGGACGGGAAAGCGCTGCGCCGTCTCTCCCAGCTGCTGGCAGAGTGCAGTCGCCCGCAGGTAGGCAGCGCCGGTCTCTGGCGCCGCATAGCCCTGGGTCTGCATCAACACGGGACCCAGGGTCGCCTGGATGGCTAGTTCGTACTGGTTGCGCTCGGGAGTCTCGGGTAGCATCTCTATCAAGGTGAGCCCGCGACGGAGGTGCGTGATGGCTTCCACGTTGGCCGAACGTTGAGCGGCGCGGCGTCCCGCCTGCTGCCAGTAGGGAATGGCTTGTTCCACCAACCCCGCCTCCGTGTAATGATAGGCGACCAGCTCGGGCTGCGTCTCGACGAGATCGGGGAAGTGGTGCGCGAACAGCTGAGCAATCTGCTGATGGTAATGCTGGCGGGTGCTCTTCAGTAATGACGCATAGGCCACGTCTTGGATCAAGGCATGCTTGAAGATGTACCGGGCGCGGGGCGGTCGTCCCCGCTGATAGAGCAGCTCTGCCTCCACCAACTGTGTGAGCCGCTCCTGGAGTGTGGCGTCATCCAGCGGCGTCAAGGCCTTGAGCGTGGCATAAGCAAACTCCCGCCCCAGCACGGCGCCTAACTGCGCCACCTCTTTGCTCACCGGGTGCCGATCCAGCCGCGCCATCAGCGAATCTTGCAAGGTGGAAGGAATGGCAAGGGTGGACAAGGGTCCCAGCAGCTCGTAGCGTCCATCCACTGGCCGGAGGATGTCGGACTCTAGCACGGTCTTGGTCAGCTCTTCGACAAATAACGGCACGCCATCGGTCTTGCTGACCACGTGCTGCAGGACCTCGGCGGGCAGCACTTTGCCGCCCGCGAGATGCGTCACCAGCGCTTCCACCTGGAGCCGCTCTAAGCGATTCAAGGTGAGCGGGGTGATATGCGACCGCAGCGGCCACGGGGGGTGAAATTCGGGGCGATAGGTCAGGAGGTTCAGCATGCGCACCGTGGGTGCTTGCTCGATGACCAGCCCGAGCACTTCTAGCGTGGAGGGATCGGCCCAGTGCACGTCTTCCCACGTCACCTGCACCGGCTGTCGTTCGGCCTCTTCGACCAGCCAGGCCACGAGCAGGTCATGGGTCTGCTGGCGTTGTCGCTGCGGACTGAGGTTGAGCGGCGGATACTGCTCCGCTGGCACGGGCAGCGAGAGCAACGCGGCAAACAGCGGCACGGCCTCTGTCACCGGCAAACGGGACGCTTGCACGAGTTGCTCTAGCTTGGCGAGTTTGGCGGCAGGCGACTCCTCCGGCTGCCAGTGCAACAACCGCTGCAGATGCGCAATGATCGGGTACAAGGCGCTGTGCTGATGATACGGCGAGCAGCGAAAGGTGATGCGGGTCGCCCCCTCGCGGCGTACCTCCGTGCGCAGCGTCTCCATCAGGGTCGTTTTGCCAATGCCGGCTTCGCCACTGAGCAAGACCACTTGCCCCGCGCCTTCTTTGCTCTGCTCCCAGCGCCGATGCAACAGCCCGACTTCTTCGTCGCGACCAACCAGGAAGAGTGCCCGCGCAGAGGCGGTCTCCTCTTCGTCCAGCGACTCCTCTCGGAGCCCCAGCACGCGCGAGATCAGCATCGGCTCGGTAATGCCTTTGAGGCTATGGGCCCCTAGATCTTCCAGCGCAAACGTGTTCCGCGTCAACCGCGCCGTGGCCGCACTCATCACGAGTGTATCGGGCGCGGCCAGTCCTTGCAGGCGCGCGGCAATGTTCGGCGTCTCCCCCAACGCCAAGTGCTCGCGCTTCTCTCCGCCCCCGATCTCGCCCACCACGACCAGCCCTGTGTGAATGCCGATGCGCACTTGGAGGGGGTGCGGGAGGCGGACTCGTATAGCGGACGGCAGCTGCGCATTGAGGGACTGGAGGCCCGCCAGGATCTCTAAGCCGGTGCGCACAGCGCGCTGGGCGTCGTCTTCATGGGCCGCGGGATAGCCAAAGTATACTAATAGCCCATCGCCCAGGTGTTGGGCCGTATGCCCTCCATAGCGGCTGATGACACCTGCACAAGTCTGATGGTAGGCGTGCACGACTTCCCGGAGATCTTCGGGGTCGAGGAGCGTGGAGAGCGTGGTCGAATCGACCAGGTCACAGAACATCACTGTCAGT
>JAYVFX010000333.1:0-3639 GCA_043772795.1 Deltaproteobacteria bacterium | reverse complement strand
CTCACCGGCACCACGCTGGGCACGACCACCGATAGCATGACGTATAACACGCTGGGTGAAGTCGCCACGGCCACGAGCACTGTCAGCGGCAGTGCGATTCTGAGCGAGAGTTATACGCGGGATAGCCTCGGGCGCATCAGCACGAAGACCGAGACCATCCAAGGCACGACCACGACCTATGGCTATACCTACGATACCGCCGGGCGGCTCACCGAAGTGAAGCACAACGGCAATACCATCGCCTCGTATGCCTATGATGCGAATTCCAACCGCCTCTCCAAGACGGGGCCGACCGGCACCCAGAGCGGTACCTACGACAACCAAGATCGTCTGCTCATGTACAATGGCACTACCTACACCTACACTGCCAATGGGGAGTTGCAGAGTAAGACGGTCGGCAGTCAGGTCACGAGCTACAGTTACGATGCCGTGGGCAACTTGCGCAGCGCAACATTACCCACCGGCACGCAACTCGGCTACGTCATCGACGGGGAGAACCGCCGCATCGGCAAGGCCGTGAATGGCAGTCTCGTGCAGGGCTTCCTCTATGAGAACCAGTTGGAGCCGGTCGCGGAGTTGGATGGCAGTGGGAATATCATCAGCCGGTTTGTGTATTGTGATTGTGGAAGCGGCGGCTGTAGTGGTGGCGGTTGCCGACAGGGTAGTTGCAACCTCAACACTGTGCCTTTCTATATGATCAAGAATGGCGTGACGTATCGCATCGTTGCTGATCATCTCGGCAGCCCCCGCCTCGTCATTGATGTCACTTCTGGTGCAGTCATGCAGCGGATGGATTACGATGAGTTCGGGAACGTGATCCTCGATACCAATCCTGGTTTCCAACCCTTTGGCTTTGCAGGCGGCCTCTATGATCGGGATACGGGCTTGGTCCGGCACGGCGCGCGAGATTACGATCCCGAGACCGGGCGGTGGGCTGCCAAAGACCCCATTAAGTTTGCCGGGCAGGATCTGAACCTCTACGGGTATGTGTTGAACGATCCCATCAATCGGATTGATCCGAATGGTAAATTCTCGGACTTGATTGGGGCGCTTGCAGGTAGCGCAATTTCCGGGGCGCTAAAAGGAGCCTTGGTCGGAATACTCAAGGTAGGGTTCTTTGGTGGTGACCGCTGGGACATCTTATATGGTGCAGCAACAGGAGCAGCCTTCGGTGCCGCGTTTCAAGGTGTCTTTGGTATGGTTCGTTATCTAAGACTCCTAACTCGTTTTCCTACCCATCTCAGTGCTAGTGTGTTGGTCGGAGAGAGCCCCTTCACCGTAGGGTTTGTGTTTGGATTCTATAATGCGGCAGCCCCCAACGTCTATTTGGCCTTTGCGACCGCGTTGTTTGCCGTCCCTGGCGACGCTCAATAAAAGGCAGTTGAAGGGAAAAAAGATGTCTACAGTCAGCGAAACCCCAGTTGTTAAAGGTAACCCTTATAGCCAGTAGTTGCTAGAGAATCACACTTTGTTTTTATGTGTGCTAGAGAAGGGAATATGTTTGATTTTAACCTTTCTGCCCTTGTCTTGGGGGTTCTGCTTCTTGCCGGATACATCCTATTTATTCGCTTACAGCAGACGACGTTTGCGTTGCAGCTATCTCTTTGTGTTAACGACTCCACAACAGACGTATTTGATGCCACCGGCAGAACCCTTGTTAGGCTCTGCAACAAGGTCATCTATAAAAGAAGAAACGGGAAGCTAGAACTTATGGCAGTTGGACAAAGTATTGGGGAATTGAGGCTCCTCTCCCCAGAAGAAGCTAGATCCTTGGAAGAGATAGATTTGCTTCGTGATGCAGACCGGATAGAGAAAGACCCAGATTTCCGCACGACTTGGGGAATGTTCATTTATTTTTGCTGTGAGCGGGCCCGCCGACAACTGGGCAAAAGCAGATTCCGCCATTTGAATGTCCGTGTAACGGCTAAAACGTCGAGGCTGTGCACGAATCGAGCCATACAAGAAGAGATCGAAGCTAAAGACTTTCGCTCATTCGGAACATTTCGGATTGTTGATTCTGCAGTGTCGTAGCCCCGAGGGAATCCAGGATTCTTGTCTTTCACTCTTTGTTCTTCATGGATTGCCGCACGGCGCCGGGTAACTCCGGCACGGTCGCCATAATCCAGCCGTCTTCAATTACTTGATACACGACTGTGTATTCCCGTTGCATCTCTTCTTACTCCTCTCCGGCCAGATTCCGGACGTGTTGGGCCACATAGGGCTCTAACACGGCACAGATCTTCTCTTGTTGATGACGCGGTAAACGGGAGACGGCTTCAAACAACCGGTGGGCTTTGCCCACCGGTCCCCCGCGTCGCTGCGAACGTAGGTGCTCTTCGTGCCCTGCCCGGGGGAATAGGGGACGTTGCAATAGTATTCATCAAACGGCGCCGGGAGCCCCGGGCGACTTGGTCGCCTGTGCTGATACTCACTGCTTGTGTCTTCTCTGTTCACGGCAGTAATTCGATGGTGACCGGGCCGCCGTCCGTGATGTCGAGCGTGACGCGGGAGCCGTGGAGGAGGGCCATGCCGACAAGGGGCGTACCCTCAGCGGCGAGCACGGTGCCCTCGCGGATCTGCCCCTCCCAGCGCACCGCCCCCAAGAACATATCCATCATTGTCTCACTGCCATCGCCGAGCACCGCTTCCATATTCCCCTGATAGGCAAACCCCAGGCGGGCAATCTCGGGCAGCGGTAAGGTGAGAAAGCCGTTGAAGCCGGTATCGACAATGGCGTCGAGCGTCGCCGTTTGCCCGTTCGTACCCACGAGCTGTACGGCAATGACTGCCGCATTCGCCGTAACCACACCGGTAATCATGACGCCGGCCTTTGCAGGGAGAAGCCCAACATCTGATAGGCCGCACGATGACCGATGCGCAGCATATAGAGCGGGGCGTCCGAGCGTTTGGCTTTGGCGCGCTTGAGCGCCGCCACGTCACTGGGGTCGATCTCGTACTCGCCGGTTTCAATATCAATCACCAAGAACTTGCCGGTATTGCCGGGGTCGACCTGGGCCCGGAGCTGTTGCTCGTACCAGGCTTTGCCGCGGCGGACGACTTCCTCTCGACTGTACCGTGGATGGGGCATGATTAGACTCTCCTTTCATCATCGGTGGTGAGTTTGGCTTTGGCGAGAAAGGCATCAAGTACCTGAATAATGGGTTTACGTTCAGCGGGCGGGAGTTTCTCAATCTGGGCAAAGCGGCGCCACAGACGGGAGTCACGGCTGCTCGCCTCTCTCCCGGCTTTCCGTCCAGTATCCCCTAACAACTCGTCCGTCGAGACGCCCAGTATACGAGCGAAGCGTGGTAAGAGATCCAGCGGGCAATAGCCTGCGGTTTCATAGTACGCCACCATGCGGTGCGAGATGCCAAGCTCAGTCGCAAGTTCCCGCTGAGAATAGCCTGCGGCCTGGCGATACTGCGCGGGGCGGTGGCCAAAACTTTGGACATTCGATGTTTGCACAATCTTCCGTCGCGGCACGCTGTCAGTCTCCTTCCGTTGTCTACGGGCTTCAGTATAGCGTGCGGTTGACGCGAAGGAATAGGGGACGTTGTTGAATTTGGAACTTACGCCGGGAGCCCCGGGCGACTTGATTGCCCGTGCCTAGTCACGCTGGGCGTGGCACCCCGATCTGCT
>JAYVFX010000332.1:0-5519 GCA_043772795.1 Deltaproteobacteria bacterium | reverse complement strand
GGGGTCAGTGCTGACGAAGTCACTCCCCAGGCGTCATTCATCGAGGATCTAGGAGCAGATTCCCTTGATCTCGTCGAACTGGTGATGGCGTTAGAAGAAGAGTACGGGATGGAAATCTCAGATGAAGACGCTGAGAAAATTCGTACCGTTCAGGACGTTCTTGACTACATTAACAAACAGAAAAAATAAGCACGAATCGGTGGCACGCCTTGACTCCTTTTTGGCAAAGAGGGGCAGGCTCGCTCGTGATGGTTGGAGAGTCGCAGCGGCTTCTTTCTAGAGGTCCCTGCGATTCTTTAGACATTATCGGAAATAAGCTTTTAGGCAAAGTAAGTGCTTATAAATCAAGAGTGACAACTCGCGGAAACCTTAAACCCGATAATGTCTTTTGTTTATTGCGTGTAAAGATGAAGCGGTAACAGAGGTGCCCTGTGTCCTGCTGAAGGAGAATGTCGATGAGTAGCGCGCTAGCTCAGAGAGACCCGGAAATCTACGCAGCGATTCAGAACGAGACTGAGCGGCAGGAATACAACCTGGAACTCATAGCCTCAGAGAACATTGTGAGCGAGGCCGTGCTCGAGGCTCAAGGTTCTGTCTTGACCAACAAGTATGCAGAAGGGTATCCAGGTCGGCGCTACTATGGCGGGTGTGAGTACGTCGATGTGGTGGAGCAACTGGCGATTGATCGAGCCAAGCAATTATTCGGTGCCGAGCATGTGAATGTGCAACCTCACTCCGGAGCCCAGGCAAATATGGCAGCCTATTTTTCCCAGCTCCAGCCGGGCGACACTATCCTGAGTATGAACCTCTCTCACGGAGGTCACTTAACGCACGGGAGTCCGGTTAATTTCTCAGGGAAATTTTTCAAGGTGATTCCCTACGGTGTACGTGAGTCTGATCAGCTCCTCGACTATGACGAAGTTGCAGCGTTAGCGCGGCAGCATCGCCCGAAGATGATTGTTGCGGGCCACAGTGCCTATCCCCGTCAAATAGACGCTGCACCGTTTCGCAAAATTGCGGACGAGATTGGTGCGATGGTGATGGTCGATATTGCCCATTTTGCTGGCTTAGTGGCAGCCGGGCTTCATCCGTCACCCATTCCGTATGCTGAACTCGTGACCACGACGAACCACAAGACCTTACGTGGACCACGGGGTGGGATGATCATGTGTAAGGCTGCGTTTGCCAAAGCCGTCGACTCGTCGATTTTTCCCGGGAACCAAGGTGGGCCGTTGATGCATGTGATTGCTGCGAAAGCCGTGGCGTTGAAAGAAGCGCTCTCGCCGGAATTCAAAGGCTATCAACAACAGATTTTGAATAACGCCAAAGCCTTGGCTCAGGGATTGTCGCAACGCGGCTTTCGTCTGGTGTCGGGCGGGACGGATAACCATCTGATGCTGCTCGACCTGCGTGCAACAGAGTTGACCGGTAAACTGGCGCAGGAAACATTGGATGCTGCACGGATCACAGTGAACAAAAACGCGATCCCGTTTGATCATCGATCACCGTTCGTGACGAGTGGCGTACGAATCGGTACCCCGGCGGTGACGAGCCGAGGAATGAAAGAGAAAGAGATGGATGTCATCGCCGACCTTATTCACCGCGCATTACAGAAGGTTGGCGATGATGGCGCGCTCAAAACGATTGGGAAAGACGTTCGTGATCTGTGTAGTCAGTTTCCCATGTATAAAGGGCGGTTGGCTGCTGCGTAAAGGCAACACGATGAGGCTAGAGGCTGGAGACTAGAGGCTTGTTTGCCCCATCTTCCAAGCCACCAGCCTCTAGTCTCTGCTATGAAATGCCCCTTCTGCTCTAGTTTAGAAAACCGTGTCATCGACTCGCGCTTAAGCCGCGAGGGCGATGTCACTCGTCGTCGTCGAGAGTGCGCTCGCTGTGAGCGACGCTTTACGACCTATGAACGAGTGGAAGAAATCCTGCCACTGGTGGTGAAAAAAGATGGTCGGCGGGAAGCATATGATCGCCTGAAGGTCGTCAATGGTCTCAGGAAAGCCTGCGAGAAACGTCCGGTCAGTATGGCGACCATTGAGGAAGTTGCCGATCGCATCGAGCGATTGCTTCAGAGTCGCGGGGAAAAAGAGATCGTGAGTGCGACGATCGGCGAAGAAATTATGCGACAGCTCTATGATCTGGACAAAGTCGCCTACGTGCGTTTCGCGTCTGTCTACCGGTCATTTCAAGATCTGGATGCATTCATGCACGAATTGAAAGAACTCGTTGATGGGCGGGGAAGAGGGGAAGAACGAGAAGAACGAAAACCGCGGCGCCGCCCCTCGGGTGACCGGGTGCGATCTTCGTTGAGGGACCCGTGAGGACCGCTACCGACGAGCGGTTCATGCGCCGAGCCCTCGAATTAGCCGCGAAAGCATTAGGCCGTACGAGCCCGAACCCCGCCGTTGGGGCGGTTATCGTGCGCAATGGCCGTATCATTGGCGAAGGATTTCATCGCCGTGCGGGACTGCCTCATGCGGAACGCGAGGCGTTACGTCATCTCTCGGGGTCGGCACGCGGAGCAACTATCTACGTCAACCTTGAGCCGTGCTCTCATCATGGGCGGACACCGCCTTGTGTGGATGCTCTTGTCGAAGCAGGGGTCAAACGCGTAGTCGTTGGCATGGTTGACCCCAACCCGCTGGTGCGAGGACGTGGGCTGCGCCGCTTGCGACGCGCGGGGATTGCGGTGGAGACTAGTGTCCTCCGCGAAGAATGTGAGCGCATCAACGAGGATTTCGTCTGTTTCATTCGTACTGGACGACCCTTTGTGACATTGAAACTTGCGGCATCTTTGGACGGTCGTATCGCTACCGCGAGTGGCGACTCGCAGTGGATTAGTGGAGAGCGCTCGCGGCGCCTGGTGCACGAGTTACGTAATCGTGTGGATGCCGTTCTCGTCGGCGCAGAAACGGTACGGACCGATGATCCTCAGCTCACCTGCCGGATTCGTGGAGGGCGCGACCCGCTCCGCGTTATCCTTGATGGTCACCTGAGCATCGCACCAACGGCGCGTGTCTGTACGCAACGTTCGACCGCACTCACGCTTATTGCAGTCTCTGAAAATCATGGCCAAGAGGAGAAACAAACCCAGCTCGAAGCGCAAGGTGTCCAGATTCTTTCCCTGCCGGGGACAGGTGGCCATATTCCGCTGCGACTATTGCTTATAGAGTTGGGACGGCGAGGGCATAAATCGGTGCTTATCGAAGGCGGTGGTCGTATCGCTGCTGCCGCCTTGCGAGAAGGGGTGGTGGATAAAGTCTTATTCTTTTATGCCCCACTCTTGCTTGGTGGCGAAGGACGGGCCATGATTGGCCCCCTTGGGATAGACCGGGTTGCCGCTGGGCAGAAACTGCATACAATGGCAGTCGAGCGCATCGGCAAAGATATTCTTGTTGCTGCCTATCTTGGTAAGAAAGGGAGACGAGATGCCCATCTCAACAGCGCCAGTTGACGAAACGCTAGCAGAATTGCGTCACGGCAAAATGGTTGTCCTCGTTGATGAAGAGAGCGAAAAAGGGGAAGCGGATTTGTGTATCGCTGCCGAACACATGACTCCGCAAGCCGTCAATTTTATGGCGACCCATGCTCGCGGGTTGATTTGTCTGGTGTTAACCGAAGAAAAGATTCGCGAACTTGGGATTCCCTTGCTTGGCAATGGACGTCCCAGTGCCCAGAAGCGCGTGTTCGGAGCCTCGATTGAGGCACGGCGTGGCGTAACGACAGGGATCTCGGCATTCGACCGGGCGTTGACAATCACGGTTGCTGTGAAGGAAGGTGCTGGACCTGACGACATTGTCATGCCGGGTCATATCCATCCGGTTGTTGCGCACCGCGGTGGTGTGTTAGCACGATTTAGTTTGTCGGAAGGCGCGATGGATCTTGCCCGCCTGGCAGATCTCAAACCAGCGGCGGTCTTGTGCACTATTTTGCGGGAAGACGGGGGACTAGCTCAAGGAGAAGAAGTCGAGCGTTTTGCGCAGCAACATACCCTCAAAGTAGTGAGCCTTTCTCGCCTGATGACTTACCGATTGCGGACAGAATCCCTGGTTCATCGTGTATCGGAAGGGGACATTGTCAGTCCATACGGGGGAAAATTTCACGCCATCGTGTATCGGACGGATGTCGATCGTCACGAACACATGGCGTTGGTGAAAGGGAAGATCGGGGTCCGTGATACCGTTACGGTGCGTGTCCACTCGCAGTGCTTAACCGGTGATGTTTTTGGTTCAGAGCGTTGTGACTGTGGAGATCAACTTCGCCAAGCCATGCAGACGATTGCCGAAGAGGGCAAAGGTGTCATCATTTATATGCATCAAGAGGGTCGGGGTATCGGGTTAGCCAACAAGATTCGTGCGTATGCACTGCAAGACCAAGGGTTTGATACAGTAGAGGCAAACCTGCGCCTCGGCTTTAAGGAAGATCTGCGTGACTATGGGATTGGTGCACAGATCCTGCGCGATCTCCGTATCGCGCGCATACGCTTGCTTACGAACAATCCCCAGAAGATTACCGGCTTAGAAGGATACGGGGTGAAAGTTGTGGAGCGGCGACCAATTGAGATCCAACCTCACGCGGGGAATATTCACTATCTGCGAGTGAAGAAAGAGAAGCTTGGTCATTTGTTGACCGACTTCAAGCCGGTACTGTAAGGAGAGGACGTGTATGGTGCGGGTGATTCGTGGAAAGATGGATGCTACAGGGCTGCGCTTTGGTCTTGTCGTTTCGCAGTTTAACAGCCTCGTCACAGAGCGCTTACAAGCTGGAGCGATCGATACGTTAAGTCGTCACGGGGTGAAAGACGACGATATCGTCGTCGTGCTGGTCCCCGGCGGATTCGATATTCCACTGTTTGCCAAGAAAATGGCAGCAAGTGGCCAGTATCATGCGGTGATTTGCTTGGGGGCGATTATCCGCGGAGAAACCCCCCATTTTGATTATATTGCTTCGGCCATGACTCAAGGAGTGAAGGAGATCATGCTCACGCACGGTCTGCCTGTGACCTTTGGTGTATTGACGACTGAGTCTGTAGACCAAGCGCTCGACCGAGCAGGCGCAAAACTCGGCAACAAAGGCGCTGAAGCCGCAATTGCTGCCATTGAGATGGTGAATGCGTTAAAAGAATTGGAAAAGAAGTAATGAGCAATGAGTAATGAGTTTCTAAAGGAGCTGGAACGGAAGTAATGTGTAGCGAGTAATGAGTTTCTAAAAAGTACTCCCTTCGACCTCATTACTCATCACTTGTTACTCACCACTCACCACTCATCACTCGTTGCTTGTTACTCATTACTCGTTACTCGTTACTCATTACTAAGAATTATGTCTATCTCCCGTCGCCAATCCCGTGAGTTTGCCCTCCAGGTGCTGTATCAGGTTGACCTCAGCGGGGCCGCGCCACAACAAGCGCTCGCTTTGTTTTGGCAAAACTTTGAGCCGAAAGCCGACTCTCAAGAATTCACCAACGAGTTGGTGGAAGGAGCCTGGCGCGATCGCGAGCGCATTGACAAACT
>JAYVFX010000331.1:0-3710 GCA_043772795.1 Deltaproteobacteria bacterium | reverse complement strand
TCCTGCCCGGTCGGCGGACGACAGAGCGCCCTGACCGTTGTGCCAATCTTGGTCTTTGCAAAATGGAAGGTGAATATGGTCATAAGCTTTTTGTCTGGCCCAACGGCCGGTTAGACCGCATCCCCAATTGGAGTACCTCTTATAAATGGTCGAATTACTGCAACACCTTCGTCCTCCAGTGGGCGTGTGGCGAGCGACATTACACCGTCATGCGAAACAATTAGTGCTATCGCGCCGGGATTGCGATAACAGAACACGAGCGCTGAACGATGGCGCGCCCCCCACTGAACTGGCTCAACGGAAAAGAGCTAGGGGGAGACGAGGGAGCGTTTGGGCTGACAATCATCACCTTGAAGTCCGGCGTCTCAGGGACTTGAATCATTGCGCCAGCTCCGAGGATCTTTCCTCTTTCGTCCAGCACCAGCGCTCCATCCAAATTGACGAGTCCGGAGACGGCAGCTGTTACCGTAGAGCCGTCCGTAGCGCTCATGATGTCGACAAGGTTTGGGTTCGTTGTCGCGTCAAGCGGATATCTAAATTTAAGATCTGTCGTGTTTAGCCCGCTTGGCACAATTAGAAGTGTTGCCCCTGATCCGGCCTCAAGTGCAGCCAGAGCCAGACGCAGTATGCAGGATGCACTTATCATCCGTTCGGGAAACGTTTGATCCTGATCGAATGCCTTTGCAATCAATGATAAAAGTGATTTTTGGTCGACCGCATTTTGGCCCGCCGGAAATGACGCGAGTCCGTTTGCGTAGGTCAGCAATAACTCGGACATACATGTCGCCGTAAGCACCCCAGGTTGGTGAGTGCGTATTGCGAGCCCCAGTGGATAGGTGCGCACCGTCGGGCCGGTACGCCGGGCATAAACCAGACCCCAGATCGATAGACCTTGATCACATTCGTATACGCCGATATCAGTAGTTTTCGGCGATGCGGCTGGCGACAGTTTGCGTAATTGTTCGACAGCCAAAGGCAAATGATCTGCAAACTGAACTGCCGGCCATTTCGATTGCGATGCCAACGCGGAGTCGCAATAAAGCAGGGAAAAAGAAACTGGCGCACCCTCTTCCTTGGTCAAGCTTGCGAAAAACGCCACATCTAATAAGCTCTGCAGCGATTTGATGGATGGTATTGGCTCAAGGTAATCGAACTGCGCCCCGACTTGCGCCAGCTCCGACTCGTTAAGGGCGAGCTTCTCTACTGTTTCGGAACGCCTGCGCAGAAGCGCTTCGTGAAGTGCAGCTGCAACGTCTCTTGGGTATTGGAATAGCATGTCCATGCGGTCTAACGCCTGTTCCTGCTGCGCTTCGCGCCTTATTCACTTCGCTTACTCGTACGGTGCGCGCGAAGCGTCAGCAGCGAACCCTGTTGCGCCCTATGAGGCACAGCAGCAGACAAACACTTAACTAAAACGGAATGTTGTCATTTGAATTATCTTTCTCTGGCAAAGCCAGATTTACGCCGATTGCAAGATTAAGAATGTCCTCGCGGTCCATAAACATTATCTGACGACGACTATCCGAGTCAAGGTGCTGCCCTAGCCAATCCTTCGCCTGCTTAGTAATCTCGCCTCCACAAACTATAAATACGTGATCCAGTAAATTTTTCTTGTTAGTCTCTGGATCCCAGATTGGGTGCTTGAGCATCATCAAAATCTGATTCAAAATCTCGGCTACATTTGCATTCGATTTACCCGCAGAATCAAGTCTTCCACGCTTTGCTTGAATACCAAAATAGAGGAAGTGGCTTGTAGGAAGTTGATACTTCATCCACAAGTCCTTGCCGAACTCTAGGGCTTTGTCTTTGTGCCCCGACACTGAAATCCGTCGAAATCCCAGCAATGAAAACAACCTTTGCAGCAAGTCTTCGATAAGTTCGTCTTCTGAACAGTTTTCCAGAAAGTCAGTTAGTTTTTGGCGACGGTCAAGCTCCTCTTTACTCCATGTAAGCCTGTGATTCTGCCAATTGCTCATTGCTGAGTTTGCTTGTGAATTCAAGCTTCTCAATTGGCAACGACCTGAACCGTCTATGTAGGCTTCAAGATTGTCACGCCCGATTGCGGAATTGAGGTCTTGTAGAGCAGCAAACCTGTCCAATTGTGTATTCTCAAAATACGCGGTGTCCAAAATCTCACAAATTACACGCATCAAACTATCTGGTGGCAATGACGCAACGGATGCAGGTTCGTCGTTAAGGCGCTGAACCACTCCGAATACCCAGGAGTCTCTAACGCTTCCATCGTGGATGCTATCAATTTCGCAATTTCTGAAGAACCGTGTTAAGTGCGAACTTGAACGATATGGAAAGTTCTTCCAAGAATAGCTTGTGCCAGAGCCAGATTGGCCACAGATCATTTCGGAAAGGATGCTTAACGTGCGTGATGTGAGTTTCATGTGTCTTTAACTTTAACAAGTGCAAGTGAAGGACGTGGCTTACAGTTCCCCGCAACGCCAGGCTCGTGCCGCGGCTGCGCCCAACTGGTTCTGTGTGCTTGCGACCCAGTCGTCGGCGCAGCCGTCAGCAGCGAACCCTGTTGCGCTTGACTTTTGCCGCATTTACAAGCATTAACCAGAACCTGTAACGAGTGATCACTTTGCTCAGCCGTTAGCCGCAAGAATACTTTCAGTATGAACTGGACCGTCTTTTAAGATAGTCAATTGCTATTCTCGTAAACACACTTTCTGAACCAATTGCTTGCATATGATTGGCATTCGGAATCACTGCGAGTTCTGCATTTGGGAGTTGCCCATACATGAGGGCTGCCTCCTCTACAGTTATAAATTCGTCTCGGTCGCCCAAGATGATCAGAGTCGGCTCGTGTATTCGCTGGTAATCATTTTGGGTATAGCCTAATGGTGCCCACCAACACTCAGATAACTGCCTTAGAAGAGTTTGCCATCTCTCTGGATCATCTTCTTGTGCATGTGACGCCTTCCAATATTCGGCTACGCCCGGCATGTGACTACGAATGTACTCAAAGTTGACCAACCCTGACCCTTCAATCCCCATCTCAGCTATTTTCAGTTTCACCCTTTCGGTTAGCTTTCCATAGACGCCGCCCAAAACATACGCTTGCGCAACGCCGGGGTAATTCATTCCCAGTTCAAGCCCAATTTGCCCTCCATCACTGAATCCACAAATCAAAGGTTTTTCTAACCCCGCCTCACGAATAAATTCTGCAACATCATCCGCCATCAGGCGATATGTGATCTGCCCACTTGGGTTGTTAGTCTTGCCATGTCCGCGACTATCAATCATGATCACTTTGAAGTGGGGAGAAAATTGTGGCAAAAGGTCATTCCACATCTGCAACGTGAGTGTGCCCCCGTGCAACAGCACTAGCGGTTTGCCCGAACCCACCGATTCATAGTAAATCTGCAAACCATTGGCCAATACATATCCACTGCTTTGTAGTTCTCTGCTTTCTTTTGACGTCATGACATTTCCTCTGTTTGTTAAGTTGCTGACAAGTCTACGTTAATTTGCGCAACTAACTATTGCGCCGACACCCAGCGACACATTAGGTGGGAAAACCGCATTTGCGGTTTTCCTCTCCGTTGTGCCGCAATCAATCTATTGGCGCTTTCCCCGCCATCACCAAAAGTATAGGCAGCCAGCGCTTACTTGCAACTTATATCGCACACAGTCTACTTCACTTAAACGGTTGGCATCCCGCATAGAATGACCGGCATGAACCAACTGACCCT
>JAYVFX010000330.1:0-2715 GCA_043772795.1 Deltaproteobacteria bacterium | reverse complement strand
TCGACAGCCGAAGGTAGCAATCCAAAACTGAAAGAGCGAGCAGACCATAACTCCGGCAATCACGACGCGTTTTAATATAAGGGGAGCAAGAAGAGAGAGCCCCCACGCAGAAACCACAGCCATCGCCGGCGAGATAGGGGTGATATTTTTGTGATCCTGTGAGGGAAGCGTCGAAAAGAAGAGATAAGGAACAACAATGGCAACACCGAGTAGACACAACTTGTGCAGAGAATGAGTGACTACCAATGCTCGTTGGCCGGCGAAGAGGGCGCGTTTCCACCACAAAATGATAACCGCCACAAAAAAAACTAGGGTTCCGAACAGTGTCGTTTGCAAATTCATAAAACGAATGAAGTATCCAATCCATGCAGTCAACTGCAGCGGCTCTTCAGGACCAAAGCCTATCGCCTCCAGACCGTAGGCTGCGCTCAAAGAACGCTCAGTCAGCGGTTTGAAGTTCCACAGATACCAAGGCCCAGCAACCGCGACAAACACCACCAACATGGGCATGAGATAACGTCCAGAACGAACGCCTGGAGCCACTCGCGTCTTTGCTTGCATCATTCGCGCCTTCCACCACGCAATGAAACTTATACCGAGCGGTCCCACCATGAAGATGGGAAAGAACGCTCGACAAAGCCATGCCAGTCCCATGATTACGCCCAAGGCCAGTGAGGGCCGTCTTTGCGAGAATCCTTCCGACTGAATGAGAAAGTACAGCGACAAGGCAACCAGCGCCGTATGAACAAAATCCAGCATAAACAATCGGGAGAGGCTAAAAACACTGGGATACGTCGCAACAAGTACCGCCGCAACAACCCCAACGAAAGGGGAGACGAGTCGTGCACCGATGCCGTACACGGCGTAGAGTAAGACAACGAGCGCGAAAATATTCACAGAGAGTGCGGCATCAGCAGAGTTACCGAATAGCAGATATGCTGGCACCGCTAGAGCAGGAACAAGAGGTGGGTGCTGACGATCAACACTAAGAATCGCTTTGAGGAAACTGACAACCCCACCTTCGGTTAATGCCTCATAGTATCTGAGGCTCACAGCTAGGTACCCTGCCTCATCCCATCGCGGCGGTCTGGTATCCGCACGCAACCAAAAAATATTCACCAGGACATTTGCTGCAATCAATACTCCAAGCACGAGCTGATAGACGCGTGCATTATTAAGCGTTCGTGTTCCCACCTCACAGTCCCCCCACCTGAGCGTTACATACGCTCTATTGTTGTACTAAACAGTCGCTCCACCGACAGGAAAAAAACTCTCCACTTGAGGGTATTAACGGTACGAAGGGCATTTTGGTTGACACCATGGAGAGGCGGCACCCCTTACCCGTACAGACATAGTGAAGTCGTTGGCTGTTCTTCAGAATCCGTCGTCTTCTTATCCACCCATTCTCTCTGAAGCGAAGGCCTTTACCCTGCGCTTCAGACCGGTATACACTCGACTTGAGAGTGATTTTCTTCTATACGGATCTGGTCTCACTATACTGGCCAGTTGCTTGTCAGCACGATCAAACTCTTGCTCCCTTGTCTCAGCCCCTCGCTGCTGCTCCAGTACAACAATAGTATACGACTTATCGCTTCTCACCACTTCACGCAAATGCAAGCCCGACTCTTCGGACACCAACGGGCGGCAGACACCATCTCGAGTTTCACTGACGAGAGTACCCCGTGCATCCACATACAGATCAAACTGATGAAGTTGCGTCCAGTTTTCTTTTGTTCCCTCTCTCGTACTAAATTCGAGGACCATCACTCCCCCTGGGCGTAGACATGCCCCAACTTGGGTCAGCAATAGCTGCGGGTCTTCAGCATGATCGACAGCATTCCGACTAAAAGCAAAATCATACCACCCCTGCGGAGCGTATTGCCCGAGGTCTTCTGCAGCAATGCACAATTGTCGCTGGCAAAACATATGCGGAAGGTTAGACAACCCATGACGCTCCAGCACTATTTGATACATATCCAACAAAGGATCAACGCCGGTGATCGTCAACAAACCTTGCAGCATGCCCCAGCGGAGCACAGAGATCGGACCACAGCCGATCTCGAGTGTTTCGATAGGCCCGCCTCCACGGCTCTGCTGAAATTTTTCAATGTAAGGAAGCACGTAGCGCGGGAAAACTTTCTCACAGTGAGTATAGCTTAACTGCTGAAGAACACACCACGAGTATTTCGTCGGCTGCCCATCCCACTCATTCACGGCGCCGATCTCGAAATCATGATGGGCAACTTCTTGCAACAGTGCAGTTGTCCGACTCGGACCCACTGGATAATTACTATCAATGAAAGTGAGTCCGCGTCGTTCACACGCTTGTTTCACTGCGCGGAGCAAAGACTCGTGTTCTGAAACAACTACAACTGCTTGCCCCCCAGAGGGAAGCCAAGAGTCCAAACTGGCGGTCTCCAGCGGGTCAGGAACAATGACCACGGCCTCAATCGAGAGCCAACGCTGCCACGGGCGCACTATGCGTACGTATTCCGCGGCGTCTACTCCAGTACTTTTATCGATAATAACAGCGACCCGTTGTCGCCCGTTGTCTCGCAACGACCGCAGATTAAAAATCGAACGCATAAGCACATGCATTGTTCACCTCTCTCCTCTTGGCTGCGTTGTCTCGCTCACTCGTAGCAGCGGAATCTACATGCCCCTTGCAGATCCTCGATTTCGCTTCGCTCCATTGAGGCTAAATCAGACCACATG
>JAYVFX010000329.1:0-1736 GCA_043772795.1 Deltaproteobacteria bacterium | reverse complement strand
TCCCCAGTAGAGCGCTGCCTCCCTGTTTTTCAATAGTTAAGGGGGAGCAAAGACTATGCCATATGGACGATATGCTGGAGGGGACTGTCGCGAAGCCAGAGGTCTTAGTCACAATGCCGAAATCACTGTATGTGAAAATCTAGATGGCGTGGGTCGAACGGGTTCCTGAGTTACCCTTAAAAGTACGCTTCGCACACAGGATGAGATCCCCCATACGCAGGGGAGAGCTGTTGAGTCGCTAGCTCCTGTTCTCTACGAAATATACAACCCATTCCGTAAAGATGACAAGTAGAGAGAAAGGAACGGGTTTTTCTACATTGCTATAGGCGCCTTGAAGTCAAGCCCTACTTGTTTCCATAGCCTGTAATAACTTCAAAGAGTTGAGACTTGACGAGCTTCTTTTTGTTCCTGTCACGTCGGGACGGCAAGGGCAACGGATGCGCTGCGACTAACAAGCGAGTTTACATCTATGGTCACTTTGACTGGATCATTTCCTTTGGACGTAACATAAGCCGGCGAAATGGTCCCGTCTACAATAGAGCAAGTAACAATACGACCATCAGCAGTTAGTCTGTCAAATTTTGTTGACACTGCGACATGGAAAGGCGGAAAAATCGCCAATGGAGAGAAGGGTTACCTCAAAATGGTAACAATACTTGACAGTCAACAAAAGTTGACACTGGTTTCGCTGCCCGGTCAACCTGACCCCCCAACCCCGTCCCATTCCCTCCATGTCCGATAATATACTCATACGTCCACTCCGGTCCCCAAGAACACCTGCGTTTTCACGGAGCTGTTGCTCCCCATAGAAACACGTGCAAATCCTCAGGTCGGCTGCTCTTGTTTGCACTCTTGTTAGCGGCATGGAAACGGCGTCTACAAATGCGGAGGAAAGAAAAGTTTTGCGACGCCGCGTGGAACCGTGAAACACTCAGTGACTCGACCTTAAAGGTTGTACGCGAGACTATCTTAACGCACTATGAGTGACTCCTGTTGGCACTCACACCTCGGTAACTTGGTCACTGAGTAGCCTTACAGTATTCTCAACAGCTCTGGTGATATCCCAACATGGTACAGGAAGATTCTTCGCGGAGCCTGTCCTGCCTGCGCCAGTGCCGCAGGCACAGGTGAGCTCGTCGAAGCCTGTTCTGAGTCCTTCGATGAACTCAGGATAAACTACACGAAATGAAGTCGAAGGAGACTCAGAATGACACGCCCGCGGGGTCGCGGCGTAAAGTGTACGAATGTCGCATGGTCCGATTTAGAACGAGTAAGGAGCTGCACGTTGCGGGTTTGAGCAACCGATACGTGCAACCGATCTTCCCTAAGTCGGGTGGCCGAGATGTTTCTTCAAATCTAGTTGGAGATTATCTAGCCATTTGTCTGGAACCGCCGGTTTGCCCTTGTAGGTGGACTCATTCAGAATCTTGATGACGCCGTTGTCCACCTTGAGGATGGCTTTTGCCTGGTAGGAACTATGATTAAGGATGCCGACGACTTCCTCAGGTGAGTGACGCTCCACCTGCCATTCTCTGCCGATAAGAGTCCGAATCATGGCTTCTTCAATCTGCTGGGGCGAGAGCTGCGACGGGATGCTCACGGTCAAGGGAGTCTGGTTGTACTTCATGATCGCATCTTGCCCCGTTGTTGCGAAACAACCGGTTAACTCGACTGCCAGGGCTAACGCATTAAAAGTGCAGAGGAGATACGAGGTTAGCAGATTAGCGTTGGATGTG
>JAYVFX010000328.1:0-8979 GCA_043772795.1 Deltaproteobacteria bacterium | reverse complement strand
TTGTTTTTACTGGTCATCATCGTCTCCCTTGATACGCTCTGGAGTCGCGCGAACTACCGCTATGATTTTTCTCCCGGACAAAAGTACAGCCTCTCTGAAGTGACGACTCAGACGTTTCGTGGTCTCTCACAGCCAGTGCAAGCCACCGTCTTTTATCGTCGCGGGGACCGTGAGAAACACGACGAGTTGTTACGCCTCCTCGCCGAGCAGAGTCTGAACTTCACATACCAATTGTTCGACCTCGACCGAGCACCGGGAATCGCTCAACGTTATGGGGTGTCTGCCTATGGAACCACGGTGGTGGAAACGGCCACGAATCGCGTCACTATTCCCGTGACCGACGAAGAGCGGATGCTCAATGCTGCCCTGCGAGTGACTCAAGAAGGGAAGAGAATCTACTTCCTGGTTGGACATGGAGAGAATGACGCGGCAGATACTGAAGAACGGAATGGATATGGCGTGCTGCGCAAGGTGCTAGAAACCGAGAATTACCGTGTACGCCCGTTGCCACTACGACAGATGGGAGCGGTACCAAAAGAGGCGGACTTAGTGATTGCCAGTGGGCCAAAAGAGGACCTTGCGGCTGAAGAACTAGATGCCTTGTCCGCGTATTTTGCTGCCGGGGGAAACGGCTTGTTTTTGCTTGATCCTTACACCGTTCCGGGGCTGGCGCGGTACTTGGCCGACTTCGGTTTCGTGTTGGCCGAAGATGTGGTGGTCGATACACAGGTCCAAGTCGCAGGTGGCGACCCATTTACCCCGGTGATCGGGAACTTCTCGCACGAGGTGTTTCCGCGCGAACCGCGTGGCGAACCGATGTTACCGGTGGTGCGATCAGTCGGCGTACAAAACGGCAAAGCCCAAGCGTTCGCGTTCTCCAGTGACGCGAGTTGGGCAGTACGTGATCGTACACGTGCAGAGCAGGGAGACATCAATTTCAAAGAAGGAGAAGACCAACGTGGCCCGCTTCCCGTTGCTGCCGTGGCTACAACAGGGAAAGACAAGCAAGGGAAAATTGTCGTGCTCGGCGACTCCGGTTTTGTTGATAACTTTTATGCGCGGGTACCTGGCAACGTCGATTTTTTCATGAACACCGTCGGGTGGATGTTAGGCCGACAAGAGTTGGTGGCATTGGGACGCATGGCCAAAGTATCCGAAGCGAAACGCAACACGACCCCACAACAAACGCTCTATCTTACTACATCTCAATCACGTCGATTTTTCTGGATTATGGTCGTGCTTGAGCCGTTGGTAGTTTTTGGCGTAGGGGTGATCATCTTTTTACGACGGAGACAGAACGGATGAGCCTGATTGGAGAAAGCCGTCGTGTCCTTGTATTCGGTCTGATCGCTGGGGTGTTGGGTGGATACACGTATGTCACCACGCCAGCAAAGAAGCCTCTGACTTCCAAGGTTGCGGAAGTCAGTGAACGTCCGATTTTTACCTTTAGCGCTGAGAAAATCGCCCAGCTTGATGTGAGCCATGATGGAAAACACCTCATCGGCAAACGCACCCCGGAAGGGTGGAAATCTTCGGACGGGGCGACTTTGCCGTCGTCCGCGATTGATGATTTCCTCGTCAATCTGACGAAGCTTGTCAACCTTGGTGAAGTTGAGAAGGGGAGAGATGACAAACTCTCCGATTATGGCCTGGACCCGCCGGTGACGCAGATTGTGCTCGAGGTTGAAGGAGAAGGGGCGCAGCATTTAGCGATTGGGAAACATAACCCGGTAAACACCAGCCTGTACGCGCAAGTTAATCAGTCATCACAAATGGTGCTTATCGGCTCCATCGTTTCATGGGAACTGCGCAAGCTGATGGATGCACTACAAAGTGCCGCGAGCGCGAGGTAGGATGATTCCTTTGGGCATAAAGACACGAGAACGAGGGCCAAACGGAGCACTTGTTCGTCATTCCCGCGCAGGCGGGAATCCAGTTTTCTCTTCCTGGATTCCGGGTCGCGGCCTACGGCCTTGCCCGGAATGACGGGCTGCCACGAGTGAGTAGGTTGGGCTGAGCCTAAATCAGACCATAAAGGATTGGTACACCAGGGATGTCACCCTGAGTGCAACGAAGGGTCTCTCAGAGAGATTCTTCGCTTCGCTGTTCAGAAACAAAATGCGCCGCCCGCCGCCCCCACTGGATTCCCGCCTGCGCGGGAATGACGCTGCGTCTTGTTTCTGCTTCCACGCTGAGCGCCGCGCGCTCTGGACGACTCAGAATGACACAATCGAGTGGTCACCTTATAAAGTGTACGTCGGTGGGCAACGCTGCGCTTTTGCCCACCCTACGGTGGATGTCCCTTTTAGAGATCTTCAACCAACGCTGTACTCAAGTACCGTTCAGCCGAGCTGGCGAGAATTACGACAATCATCTTTCCTGTGTTCTCTTTTCGTGCCGCGACTTGCAGAGCCGCCCACACCGTAGCTCCGCTGCTAATCCCGGCTGGAATTCCTTCCAAGCGGGCAATTTGACGAGCTGTCGCAAGTGCATCGCTATCCTGCACTTGGATAATTTCGTCAATAATTTTGGTGTTCAATACTTTGGGAACAAATCCGGCTCCGATGCCCTGGATGGCATGAGGGCCTGGCGGATTCCCCGAAAGAACGGCTGATCGTGCCGGTTCCACCGCGATCGCCTGAAAACTGGGCTTCTTTTTCTTAATGACTTCTGCAACCCCGGTAATCGTTCCTCCCGTCCCTACTCCGCTAATGAAAATGTCGACGGCACCATCCGTGTCGTCCCAAATCTCTTGTGCGGTCGTGTGACGATGCACCTCAGGATTCGCCGGATTTTCAAACTGCTGCGGAATAAACGCATGGCGCGTCTGCTTCGCCAACTCAGTAGCCTTGCGAATTGCGCCTTGCATTCCTTCCTGAGCAGGAGTGAGAACGAGTTCCGCGCCGAGTAAGCGCAGCAAATTACGCCGTTCCATACTCATCGATTCCGGCATCGTCAGGATTAGACGATAGCCACGCGCAGCGGCGACAAAGGCAAGGGCGATTCCGGTGTTTCCGCTAGTTGGTTCGATGATGACGCTATGTGGGGTTAGCTTGCCTGCTCTCTCAGCAGCAAGAATCATGTTGTGGCCAATGCGGTCTTTGATACTTCCAAGAGGGTTGAAGAACTCCAGCTTGGCGTAAATCTCAGCAGGAAGGTTGTGGGCAATACGGTTGAGGCGGACGAGAGGGGTGTGACCAATTGTCTCAGTAATATCTTTGAACAATCGAGCCATTGGGTTCCTCGAATGCAAAATTTGGAACCCCGAGTATATCAGGAAGAGTTGGTCTTTGTCGCGTGTGTTGCGGAAGAAAGAATAGCCAAGAAGGGTCGGGCTTTGCGGTAGCAGAAGATTTATTCGTCCCTGAAGTTACGCCGAAGATTCGGAGAGGGAGCTGCTCGGCTGAGCGAGCTCCGAGGAGAGATTCTTCCTTGCTTTGCCAAAATAGCGAAACAGTAACCATCCATCGGCCACAAAAGTCGCTGCTAATACGCTGTATGCATGCGGACTCGCAAGGACACCTAGATCGATAAGGGCGCGTGAGAGCCCAAACCCGACGACCCAGGCGTCAAAGCTCATGCAGAAGCGACGGAAGGTTTCTGCCTCGACTCGTCGAAGAAGTGCAATTCCCAGCGGCACGCCAAGAATGACACTGGGCACAATCATCAGCATGAGCTGAGGAGTGGTGGAGGAATACAAACCAAGAAAATAATACGCCGTCGCCGTGAGGGAGGATTCGGCAATTCTCACGAGTGCCAACCCGGCGCGGAACTCTTCTTTGACGTAGCCTTGATTATTGAACAGGAGTGCCAGGGGAGGACCGGAGATCGTGGTGATTGAGTAGAGCATTCCCACACCGGCCCCAAAGGGAACACTCACTGCGCGTTCTGCCTTGATGTATCTGCGAAATCCGGCGGCTTGAATGAGAATAAACGGGAGAATCACAGCATAGGTGAGAAGCTTGATCCACCCAGGGTGCACTGCGGCCAAGGCGTAACTGCCGACCAGCACTCCAGGAAGGAGGCCCACTAGCATAGGAAGGACCCGCCGCCACACCTGCGGCAGGCTCCGGCGGTTCATTACGAGTACGTAACTGTTGATAACGACTTCCAGGAGTACCAACGCCGGGTTAAGGACTCGGTTGGTGTAAAAGAGGAGAGCAACCGGAACCGTGAGCGAGGAAAACCCATAGCCCAGCGCCCCATTCACTATTGCAGCAAAAAAGGTGATGAGGACAAGGGTGATGACTGCTGGGTCCGAGAAGAGCGTTTCCATGTGAACTCCACACGGCATTGGATGTAGGCAATGCCGTGATGTGGTCTATTTGGTCAGCGCGCGATCCTCGGTTGTGAGGGTGGTCAAAACTTCGCGCTCAAATCGACCACTCTCAATCGAGCAATGCATACCACATTCTTTAGCAACGCCAGTCTCCCACCACCAGCGCCCTGCTCGTGGATCTTCACCGGCGGATGTCGGACGCGTGCACGGGGCACAACCGATACTGGTGTATCCCTGGTCGTAAAAGGGATGGTACGGAACGTTATGCGCCCGGATATAACTCCATACGTCCTCTTCGGTCCAGCTTGCCAAGGGGTTCACTTTGACGAGTCCGCCGTGGTCATTGTCGAGCTCAATCTTACCGACGTCTGCACGCGTGGAAGATTGATCCCGACGCAGCCCGGTGACCCATGCGTCAAGCGATGCGAGCACCCGCTGTAAAGGCAGAACCTTGCGCGCCTCGCAGCAGAGGAGGCGCGATTGCACAGAGTGATAAAACAGATTGGTACCGTGCCGCCGGACAATACTCTCAACCTGCGTGGCATCAGGAAAATAGACTTCAATCTCGATATTGTACTTCTCGCGTACCTGATCAAGCAAGGCGTAGGTTTCTTGTGGCAACCGTCCGGTGTCGATGGTAAACACGCGTACTTGAGGATCGATCCGCCAAGCCATATCGAGAATTGCCATCCCGTCGGCTTGCAGGCTGGTACACAAAGCCGCCTGCGTACCGAACCGCCCTAGCGTCCACCGCAGGACATCTTGTGGGCTCTGTGCCTCGTAGGCAAGAGCGAGTTCTGTCACTTCTTGTTCATTCAATTTGGTGCGGTCGGTCATGAGAACTTTCCTCTTTGCGATAGAATTACGCTAGGCTGGAGTTTCTTGCTGAAGCTGAGGCTCTTCCGCAAGAATAACCGCTACCCCTGATTTTTCATGTGCTACTTGCTGGCTCACGATCTCGCGCAGGCGCTCCGGGCCAAGACGATAGCAAAAGTCACCGAAGTGTTCGCCGGTTTGCCGCTCGGTGCGAAAAACTTGCAGTGCCAGAGTCAAGGTTGGGACAATCTCTTTGCTGCGCACCAAGTCTGCCACCGGAACTCCCAAGCGCGTACCAAGGTGGCTCCCCCCAAGATAGAGCACATAGTTGTCACCAGAGCGGCCAACAATGCCGATCTCAGCAGTGTAGGGGCGAGCGCACCCGTTCGGACAGCCAGTGACACGGACAACAGGAGCTTCGTTCTCTAACCCCAATGTAGCAAGAGCATGATCAAGCTGCAGCAGGAGCGAAGGCATGAAGCGCTCGGCTTCCGACAATGCGAGGCTACAGGTTGGCAATGCCGGACAGGCTAAGGCACGCTGGCGCATCGGAGTGATGCTTTCGACCGGTGCGACGCTATGCGCCCGGAGAATCGCGTCAATTTCACTGCGCTGCGATGCAAGAATATCGGTGAACAGGATATTCTGGTCTGCGGTCAGCCGAATGCCGGGTTGTACACGCTCGACAATACGACGGAATGCGGTGCGCGCCTGCTGCGTGTCGGTATTGTTGATGCGCCCGCTTTCTACGTATACGCCAAGCGACCACAAGCCATTGTCTTGCGCGTGCCAACCCAGGTGTGTATGCGCATCACTTATAATGATGTGATGAGGAAGAACCAGCTTGTAGCCCAGTCGATTATGAAGTTCTTGGCGGAACCATTCGATACCTTTTTCTGCAACCAGGTACTTGATCCGTGCATGCTTCCGGTTTTCGCGATCGCCCCAATCGCGAAAAATAGCGACAATAGCAGTCGCGATTGGTAATACTTGCTCACTTGTCACCCAGGCTAACGGCTGCCCGAGTGCAGGAAACGTTGCTGGTTTGTTATGGGTCATGCCAAGCCCGCCACCAACATAGACGTTGTAGCCGGTAATGCGTTTCCCGTTGGTGACGGCGACAAACCCGAGGTCCTGGACGAGTATGTCAACGCAATTATCCGACGGTAGCGCAACGCCAATTTTGAATTTACGTGGCAGGTAGGTGTCGCCGTACAACGGCTCTTCCTCTGGGATGCCGACGTCAGCAGCTTTTTCTCCATCGAGCCAGATTTCACTGTAGGCCTGTGTCTTTGGCTCCAGATGATGGGCGAGGGTGGTGACTTGGTGCCAGATCTCGCGTTCAAGATTGTCGGCGACCGGATACGGGCAGCATACGACGTTACGTACGACATCGCCGCATGCCGCAAATGTGGTGAGCAGTGTCGAAGCAATAGATTGCAGTGTTGTGCGTAGATCGGTTTTCAGAATGCCATGCAACTGAAAATCTTGGCGGGTAGTCAAGCGTAAGCTGTCGTCGCCAAACTGCGTGGCGATATCATCATGGGCAAGATACTGCTGCGGAGTCACTCGCCCGCCAGGGATTCTTGTCCGAATCATGAACGAGTGGGACTTGCCTTGTGCCTCTTGTTTGCGGGCTTGTCGGGCGTCCCGGTTCTCCTGCTGATACAGGCCGTGAAATTTGAGAATCCCGGCTCCGGCGGCTGAAAAGCCTGATGCGGATTGGGATAGCTCCTCAGCAAGGGGCCCTCGCAGGGCGGCACTGTGGGCTTTGAGTTGCTCGACATTTGCCATAGAAAATCCTTATTTCGTTAAAGCTAGTAAGTCTATAGACATTAAAGATTTATCCAGTTAATATCCTTTTCACGAAGGCAGAGTCAAGAGCCTGAAGAGATTCTCGGACGATAAAAAAAGTTTCTGCGCTATGGGCTACTATCCGATTTTTCTCGAGCTTCGTGAGCGGCGCTGTTTGGTTATCGGTGGAGGCACCATAGCCGAGCGCAAGGTGCATGGGTTGCTGGCGGCAGAGGCCACTGTGACGGTTGTGAGTCCGCAACTGACGGCGCTGCTTGCTGACTGGAGTCAGCATGGGGCTATTCAGCATATTGCTCGCTCCTATCAAGAAGGAGACCTGCGCGGCTATCACTTAGTGTTTGCTGCTACGGATGATGGCGCAGCGAACGTTGCGGTTGCGCGCGAAGGGCGCGAGCGGGAGATCTGGGTGAATGCGGCAGATGATCCTGCATACTGCGATTTTATTCTTCCTGCGGTTGTCCAGCGTGGAGCGTTAAGTGTTGCTATCGCGACGGGTGGGACGAGCCCAGCGTTGACACGCGCCATTCGTGAGGAGTTGCAAGAATACTTCACGGCAGATTATAGCCTCCTGGCGACAGTGGCAGCCGAGGTCCGCCTGCAACTCCGTGCTGACAAGCGAATAGTGCCAGGAGTCCGTTGGGTACAAGCGCTCAGGAATGAGGATTTTCGTGACCTCATTCGTGCCGGGTTTCAGGAAGAAGCGACAAACTGGCTGTTAGAAAAACTACGGGAGAAACAATGACATTCCCAACCGTTCATTTGATTGGTGCAGGACCAGGCGATCCCGGACTCATTACGGTCCGAGGGTGGAAACTTGTACAACAGGCTGAAGTTGTCGTCTACGACCGTCTCGTTCACCCCGAGATTGTTCAGGAGGCTCCCGCCGACGCGATCCGCATCTACGTGGGGAAAGAGACCGGCTTGCACTATGTACCGCAAGAACAAATCAATGAGCTGCTGGTGACGCATGCTCGTCAAGGCTTGCGTGTGATCCGTCTCAAAGGTGGAGACCCCTTTGTCTTTGGTCGTGGCGGTGAGGAGGCCAAAGCGCTAGCTGATGCGGGCATTCCTTTTGAGATCGTACCTGGAGTCAGCTCTGCCATTGCGGTTCCTGCGTACGCTGGCATTCCTGTGACGCACCGCAAAGTCGCGTCCTCTTTCGCTGTGGTGACTGGGCACGAAGAAGGAGGTAAAGACGTTTCCACTAGAGACTGGGCTGCGCTGGCGACTGCGGTCGATACTTTGGTGGTTTTGATGGGAATGAAAGGACTGACAAAGATCGTCGATCAGCTACTCGCGCATGGGCGCTCGCCAGAGATACCAGTGGCACTGATTCATTGGGGGACAACCAACGAGCAACAAACAGTGACTGGGACCCTAGCCGACATTATCGCCAAAGCAACCGCCGCCGGTCTTGAACCACCAGTCGTAACGGTTATAGGGGAGGTCGTCACGCTACGGGAGCACCTGCAATGGTTCCCTGAAGTACCGACAGCACAACATGAAACTCTCAAAGAAATGCGAATACGCGCTCCGCGCGCTCACGAGATTGGGCTCTCCAGGAGCCCCAGCGATGATGTCGATTCAAGAGCTTGCCCAGCAGGAGCGCATTCCCAAGAAATTTCTTGAACAGGTCCTTTTGGCGCTCAAGAAAGCCGGTATTCTGCAGAGCAGTCGGGGGAAAACTGGCGGTTATAGCCTCGGTATGACTCCTGCGGATGTCTCCTTAGGGGATGTCCTCCGTGCTGTAGATGGGCCGATCATGGCCCTCTCGTGCCTTAGTCCTGGAGTTCCAATCAAATGCCCGGATTGCGTATCACTGGAAAACTGCTGGTTACGTAGAGTTATGGCAGAAGTAGATAGTGGTATAAGCGCTGTGTTTGAGAAGGTCTCTTTGGCGGATATGAGCCGTCGTGCTGCGCAGAGCCAACGGAGAGCCACGACGGCCTCTATGTATCATATCTAAGTTCTTGATAACTGTTTGCTGTAATGAAGCGAGGGAGTTGATTCACCTGCCGTGGAAGCGTAGCTGTGTCTTCATCTCACGAGAGGAGGATCAGGTATAATGA
>JAYVFX010000327.1:0-4956 GCA_043772795.1 Deltaproteobacteria bacterium | reverse complement strand
ATGAGAATGACCCCTTCGTTAGTCTCAAATCCGTCCATCTCAACTAACAGTTGATTCAGCGTTTGCTCACGTTCATCATGACCGCCACCAAGACCAGCGCCGCGATGGCGACCAACGGCATCAATTTCATCAATGAAGATAATGCACGGTGCTTGCTTCTTTCCCTGCACGAATAAATCACGCACGCGCGATGCCCCAACACCGACAAACATCTCGACAAAATCCGATCCACTGATCGAGAAAAAGGGGACACCCGCCTCGCCAGCAATGGCGCGGGCAAGTAAGGTTTTTCCTGTCCCTGGAGCACCGACAAGGAGGACACCCTTGGGAATACGCCCGCCAAGGCGGGTAAATTTCTTTGGGTCCTTCAGAAACGCAATAATCTCTTCGAGCTCCTGTTTCGCTTCTTCAACCCCGGCAACATCACCAAAAGTTATTTTGTGTTGGTTTTCCGTCAGCAGCTTGGCTCGACTCTTCCCAAAGGACATCGCTTTACCGCCACCCATCTGCATCTGACGCATGAAAAAGACCCAGACCCCAATCAAGAGGAACATCGGGAACCATTGCACCAGCAGGGTGACATACCAGGGCTCTCCGTCTTCTGGCCGAGCTTCTATACGTACTCCCTTCTCACGCAAAGTTTTAATGAGTTCGGGATCTTCAGGGGCGAACGTTTTAAACGGGTCGTCGTTTTTGAGCACCCAGTGAATCGTTTTTCCCTGAATGAGGACCTTCGCTACGTCCCCTTTTTCAACCGAGGCATAGAAGTCACTAAACGGACGTTCCGGTTCTCGTACTTGCTGGCGGTTAAAGACGTTGAAGAGGACGAGGAACACCAACCCGAGCAACAGCCACAGAGCAAGATTGTGTGAGACTTTATTCACTCCTCTCCCCTTTCATCCGACTTTGATAACGTAACATAGTTTTTATTTCTCCGGCAATGGGATGACCTCAGCTCGGCAAACGCGTTGTGTCTGCTCTGCAATCTTGGCAGTTTCACCTCGCACACAGCCAGGGATCCAGGCAACCAGGTCTCCAATCGCAATCAGCGGTAACACCCGACGGCGCAAAGGCGGTACCTTCGCATCGATAAATACATCGTGCACTTTCTTCTGCCCACCCAACCCCAGCGGAGCAATACGATCTCCAGGTCGAAAGTTTCTCACTAGCAGTTGTCCGCCACAAGCCTCCGCATCGAACAAAGCTTGCCAGAGATCACTGGAACGGGCACGCTGCGGTGGCCCTTCCCATACGAAAGGCATTGATATTTTTACGCGCCACCCCCCCTCTGCAATGTCAACCTCTTGTCCCAACATCAAAACATGCTGATACAGAGGCGCAACAGAAGTATAGGATGAATCCTGAGCCTTTTCTTCAAACACAAGAGATTGGCCTTCGCGCCGAACTGACACTCCGCCTGGTAAGTTGACCACTCCTCGCGCGCTCCCAGATGTTAACCTCCGTAGGCAACTCAAGTGAGTCGACGTGACCTCATGCGTGGAGGCACTGCCTTCGAGCCACTGGCGTAAAATGCGGGGTTGCAGCGCAGTGGGTTCAAGCGCAAGCCGCGAGACAGACAGCACTAGGCTCAACTCTCGTACTCGGCCCAGTGCAGTCGCAGCAAGCTCTTCTAGCCACGTCTCCTCTTCTCGAAACACTTCCGCCATCGAGGCAAGATGTTCGCGGATGCGCGGAGAAAACTCGCGTTCCAGTAGTGGCAACAAGCTGTGGCGGATGCGATTCCGTGTATAGTGGAGATCCATATTGCTAGCATCGGTCACAAACGGCAATTTGTGAGCAGTTATGTATTGCATTACCTCGTGACGCGTACAACTAAGCAGTGGACGAACAATCCAACCCTCACGGATTGGAGGAATTCCGGCTAACCCTCGCCGAACACTCCCACGGAGGCAACGAAACAAGACAGTCTCGGCTTGGTCATCAAGTGTATGCGCCAGGGCAACGGCTGCGAGCTGGCTATCGTCACGGACACGACGGAAAAAGCGATAACGTGCCTCTCGTGCCCAGACTTCAATCCCATTACGTTTTGTCGGCGGGATTAACCGTTCGACAGTACAAGGAATCTGCCAGCGCGAGCAGAGCGTCTCAACCAGTTGTTGCTCGTCGCCGGCTTCTGGTCGGAGTCCATGATTCATATGTAACACGTGTAGTTGAAGTTCCAGCTCTGGAGCAACCGACACAAGCGCAGCAAGTAATGCGACAGAATCCGGTCCACCGGACACAGCTACGCCGAGCGCGGACCTACGTACTGCCGGAAGGAGCCTTTCTAGCGCAGTAGCAGCTTTTCTAGCAAAACGATCCTTAATCATTATGCTTGATCGTATCACGCTGGGAGACATCAAGTGCGGGCTGTCAGGCGCTTGTACTCAATCCGCAGGCTTGGCATTATACGGGCCCTATGAAACAGATGATATGCACTTGGGGGCTCTTTGTTTCTATCCTTTTCTCTACAACTGCTCAGAGTGCGGACGAAGTTCCCTGGAACACCAACCGCTCCCCTGAACTGGGGAAACTCTTACGAGAACTCAACCAGATGTACGGAGCAGATACCGTCGCCCTCCTGAGTTGGCTTAATGAGGCAAGTATCCAGCACAAACGCTCTGTCCTCACTGCGACCGTCCGAGTTGATGGTAAAGAAACGCGAGAGAACCTCAACTTTGTCATCTTCAAAGTGGAAACCGGCGTTATTTTTAATACACAAACAACTGACCAGACAAGCCGTCTTACGGATCTGTGGGAGCAGGTGCTCATAAAAGCTTTTAGCCACTTCGAGACCTTCACCGTACCAACCAATGGCATTGTCGTGGCTTTGCTCTCACACTGCAAAGCGTTTGCCGAAAAAGATGACCTGATAGATCACGTCGATGAACCGGGTCCGGTTGAGGACGTACGATTTTACTTTCCTGGCGACGTACTCCGTGCGTATCTGGGGAAAAAACTTTCTGCCCAAACGTTGTTGAGCCAGACGACAGTACTGGTCAATGGAACGCCAACCCAGTGGACCTTGCCGGGCGAGGCTCCCCGCACTCAGCTTCTCAATCCTCTTTGGCTTCACAACGTACACAGCGAAAGAAAACCCAGCACTATTCCGCAAGTCGTTGCGCAAGGAAAGTAAAGGCTACACCGGCAAGAGTTGCCAGTGGCAGCCACCGAGAGTGCCCGGATTCGTGCGCCGCCGGCAGCAGACTACTGCCACCAAGGTAAAGAAATACTCCGGCAAACCACCCGAGCGTGAGCGCCAGAAACGGCTTAGGAATAGTAAACACAGATTGGATTGCCGTCCCAGCAAGCGGCGCGAGAGAGGCGAGGGCTAACATTGCGGTCGTTGCTTTTGTACTGTGTTGAGTCCCAAGCATGACACCAACAGTACTTGCTCCATCTGCGAGTTTATGGAGGAGCACGGCGACAGCCACAACCCAACCGATTTCCTTCCCCGCCTCAAATCCCCCGCCAATAGCAACCCCGTCGAAAAAGCTGTGAATGCTAATCCCGACGGCTCCCCATGCTCCAACCTGACAAGAGTGGTTGTAATGAGAGGGATGATCGCGCTCCTCGCTGTGATGCGCCGCATGTTCAAACAGATAAAAGACGAAAAACCCGAGCGTAGAGGCAAACAACAAGTGATGATGATGAAACGAGCTATGTGTTGATTCTAGCAGTTGCAATGCATCAGGAATCACATCCATCAAAGCTCCGGCTACTAGCGCACCAGCACAAAACGCCAGTACCAGGCCCCGATACGCTTGCAAACGAAGCGCCAACAGCCCACCACCAAACGTTATGAGACACGTTGCTCCCGACACCAACAATGCTATCATAAAAGAGCGCTTACCATACGTGGCTCACTTCTCACGAGCAAGCGCCCCATCATATTGCGATTGATTTGGGTTTCCCTTATCGTCCCAGCAAAAGATAGAGAGGGAGTATGGGGTATGGAATCGTTACGTATTGAAGGTGCCGTTGCAGAAAGCCGAGAGTTTTGCTTCGCCGATCTCGCCACCCTTCCCCATCAAGTACCAGATGTCGGTCACGTAATCCCTGGTCGTGAGGGAGGCGGAGTTCGCCTGCAATCCATCTTAGACAAGGTCGCACCTACAGTAACGGCGCACTACGTGACCCTCAAATCGAGCGACGGAAAATTCTCCGCCAGTGTTCCTCTTACAGCAGTGCGCGATGCCATTGTCGCGTATCGCTTAGAAGACGAACCGCTCCCGAGCAAAAAGGGCGGACCGTTTCGTTTTTTCATCCCGAACATCGAAGAATGCGCGATCGGCGGGGTCGATGCCTGTGCAAATGTCAAGTTCCTCGCTGTGATTGAACTCAGCCAACATCCGGGGCTAGATAATCGTCCAACCAGCAAAACTACACACGAAGAACATCACACAAAAGACGGGCATGAGCACTTGCAGCACGACTAACCTCGCCAGTCGCGCCCGGACTGATTGCGCGAATCCATGAGGCACCACAATGAAGAGAGCGACCCTTATGGTGGCCATGGTTTTCGTTTCAGTAGCATCTTTTTCACAAGCACAGCAGCAACCACTTATTACGGTGACTATCACCGAGCCTCAACCCAACGGGACGGTCAAACGACGTGATACTGTTTCAGGCTCTGTATCTGACTCGCAGGCGAAGGTCTGGGTTGTCATCCACCCTATAGGCACGGACGGATTCTGGGTTCAGCCTCCGGCGACACTCAATCCAAACGGCACGTGGAGCGTTCTTGCCTACTTCGGACGTGAGGGGTTCATTGACAGTGGCAACCTGTATGAGATCCGTGCTTTTGTAACCCCTAGCGAACCATTACAATCAGGCAAACGCAGGAATTGGCCAGCGGCTGCAGCACAATCTGAGACTATCGAAATAAGCCGTCAGTAAGGAGATGTCATAATGGCAGATACAAGAATAGAACAAGCAGTGCAGAATCGCTGCGAC
>JAYVFX010000326.1:0-3266 GCA_043772795.1 Deltaproteobacteria bacterium | reverse complement strand
AGCGCACCAGACGTAGCGAAAAATCTTTTTTATCCTGGGCAAAATCATCAAAGAAGCCTCGGGAATTCAATGGTTTGAAAAAAGTGTCCTGACATCAGGTGAGGAGCACCATTTCTTTCTCTGTTGCATATGCCAGTTGGGCTTCATCGGAAACTTCCATATTGTCTGCTTCTACTGTGCTTTGTGCTACGAAGCCCCGACGCCGCAGAGCCGGAGCCAAATCAGGGCTGACATCTTCGTCAGTATAGAGCGCAACAAACAGACGGGATGATGCTTGTGTCATAGAGAGCTTATTCGGTAGGTGGTTTTTTCGTAAAGCGCACCACACCTTGCTCGTCCATGTCTAGGCCATAATGCTCCATTACTGCGCCAATACGGTTATCGGTGATTTCCTGCTCGATTTCGGCTTGGTGATCAAGGTAGTAACTGATGGCATCATACACCGCTGCCGCTAGCAGGTATGGGTACATTTGGAGAATCTCCTCGACCGTATCGCCAGCTTTGTAGAGTTGGGCAAGATGGCGGACAGAGATCCGGCTGCCCTTCAGCGTAGGTCGACCGCCACAGATTCCTGGAACGTGAACGATGTGTGGATGTTCGGTTTGCTGTACGAGAGAAGCTGCAGTAGTGGTTGTCATAATCTTTGTCCTTTGAGACGAAAGTCCAGGGGACTCTTCCTTTGGTCTCGTTCGTGATGAAAGTAGAGAGAATTGCTTCTGTAAGTCAAGACATGGCGGGTTGGGCTGCATGTTCCTCCAATCTTTTGAGTCTTTAGCATCATTAGTGACACTATTTCGATTTGACCAGCCTCGTTCGGTGGAGCGGTTTCACGGTTTTCTGTCGGCCGTCTTTCTGCGAATCACGGAGCATGTCCATGGCGATTCGGTTGTGGATGTGTTCTCAGGTGCGGACCCGATAGACCGTTTTCTGCATCTTGCGGTGACGGCGGTTGCCCCGCTCCACGGCGTTGGATGTGGAGGGCAACAGGTTGTCGTCAAGAAACGTCAACGCCTTGTCCAGGTTGGGCGAGCGAAGCTTGTTCAGTATCTTGGTGATTTTCTTAAAACGGCGAACACGCTGACGGAGCTTGGCCAGCTTCGCCAACGCCGTGTCGGTGTGGCAACGACGATCGAACAAATGGTACACTTCTTCCATGAGGGCGCGCAACGTGCGCAACAACGGTAAGCCGTGCGTGATGTTTCGCAGCGTGCGACGTTCTGCAGGCGTCAAGTCGTGCTGGACGAAGAGATGACGAGGGGCGAAGAGGTCGGCGATTTGCTGTTGCACGCGCTTGCGCTTGCGGGCAGCTTGTTTGGCCTGAGGGGGCGAAGGCCGCCCCCGCTTCGCGGGCAGCTTGCGCGCGGCCAGGGTTTTGCGCACTGTCACCCCCGCCCGCAAGATCGCCTTGATCAGTTCTTTGATAATGTAGAATTCGCAGATTTGGTGGGGAACGTCGCCGAAGACCTCGCGCAAAGGCTCTGGATACAAGGGCGACGCGTCCGTGGTGACGCCCCGCAACTTCAAGCTGCGCAGTTGCAGGGCCATCCGGAAGCGGTGGAAGAACGCCGTAATGTCCTGGTGATCGGGATCATGATCGAGAACCTGCTAAAGCAGTCGCTTGAACGTGCGGTTGTCGACAATGGACAAGACGCAAAACGGACCGTCGTACAATTCGTCGGCCGCGAGGTATCCAGAAAAGTCAGCCAGGCCCCAGTCGAGATAGGTCGTCCACATTTGCCGGGCCGCTTTTTTTCCCCTCGGCCTCCACCCAGTTCTGAATGGATATCGCGAGGGCGCCCGGACACTAAGTCGCCGACATCGTGCAAAATCCGCGTCGCCACACCGTGTCGAAAGCACGATCTCCCGCAGTGCGGACACGGCCGATTCTTGTGATTACGGCTGCGGAGAACGATCTTCGCTGGCGGCAAATCTTCCGGTCGAGGGATCCCCACGGTAGAGTCCGGCAAATACTGTCCAGGTCCAAACACGCCAATGCCCTCCTTGGCCAATCTCCTACGGCTGAGAAAATACGGCATTTGCACGTACGCGTCACCGTCAGGTTGTCACTAATGATGCTAAAGTCTCTCAAAATTTGTATATTTCTGATGCTAATAATGGTGTCTCCAAGAGTGTTGACGGAGGGAAAAGCCTCAAGCCGATGAATAACGGGTTGTTGAACGTACCAAGGTCATTAACACTTGATCCACAGAATTTGCAAACTCTCTATGCGGTTGTGTCTCCTTATACTCGTGATAGTAAGGAGGCAAATGTGCCTTTCTCCGGAGTATTCAAAAGTACCAACGGCGGAGAAAATTTGGCCAGTATCAATGAGGGGTTACCCACTGTCAAGTCATCAGACAACGCTGATATTCTTCCGCCGGTCGATGTTATTAGCATAATTGTTGATCCCCGTAATCCGACGATTCTCTATGCTAAGACGGATACGTCGCCCTTTATATTTAAGAGCATCAATGGTGGAATCACGTGGAACGCATTAGTCTCTACCGGGCTCCCGGCTCAAAATTTTCCTTCCTTTACCTTTGGGCTTGAGATAGACCCGAGAAATGGGGATCTCTACGTTAGGCTCCTCGGCCCATCTTTAGATTCTGGCACTAGTTCTTTGTATAGAAGCACAGATGGTGGTGTCACCTGGTTACCCACGGGACTCCTCTCCCCTTTTACTCCGCTGACTCTCGAATTCGATCCCCGCAATCCGCTGGTTTTTTATGCGGCAGACCTTTCTAATATTCAGAAAAGCATTGATGATGGTATCACATGGAGCCCTGTGACCGGAACGGCCTAAAAGATTTTACACTCTTCGGTCTGCGAATAGACCCAACTAACCCTGCTACGCTTTACGCCTTTGGTGGGGTGGTCACCTTTGGTAGCGATCGTGTCTCTGACGGGGTTGCGGTGAGTACAGATGGTGGAGAAAATTTTATCCTGATGAACACGGGATTTTCGAGTATTCCCTTTTTTGTGGACTTCAAGATCGACCCGCAGAATCCAAATAAACTCTACGCTGTAACGTATGGTAATGGGGTGTACGTGTACGAAAAATGATAGGTGGAGTAGTTGGAGGGTGGGATGACGAAAATTGGCGATATTAGGACAGTTTTTCTGGTGCAGATGTCGCAGTTTTTGTTCCTTTGTCTTGACCTTCCTGGTCTACCAGAACGCCAAAAACGGCCTTCTGGAAGGGAACAAAAACAGGATATCCTTCCATTGTCAGCCTACCCGGATTTTCATCACCCCAGCCGCCGCCA
>JAYVFX010000325.1:0-9434 GCA_043772795.1 Deltaproteobacteria bacterium | reverse complement strand
ACTTCCCACGGAGGTCTGGATCAACAAGCCGCTCCACTCAGACGAAAAAGCTCACTAAACTCTCCGCAAGAGTGTCTCAAAGTGGTTGACACGCGCCGTAGCCCGCTACATTGAAGAGGAACTTGCCGAAGTACTAAAATATATACTTCCCAATCGGCTGCTCGCGCTGCAGTTTGTCTATCTGAAGCGCTCTGCAACGCCAAACGACGATGAACCTGCCGTCGAGCTTGGAAAGCGTCTGATCGTTCACGCTAAAGACTATGTCGAAGTACAGAATGTCGGAGCAACAGTTGCGGCCGTCACGCAATATATCAAGAAGTTCGGTCGTTCGTTTCACCAGAGGATCCGGGAACATCACATATCCGATTATCCCAGCGTGTGCGTATTCAGCAATTCAAAACGACGGGAGTCGAGCACTTCGGCCGCGCCCTCGGTAGACGCGGCAAACGTTCTATATATCAAACTACCCGAATACAACGGCAATGCTCCCCTTCCGCGCCCGCCCATTGAACTCATGGTGAACCACGGGCATTATTGGGCGGTAAACCTTGACGAACCGCTATCTGCTGGATTGCTTGAGCGGGAACGAGTATCCAGCATCCGCTTAGCAGATGCAAAGCAGATAGTGGTTGGAGCCGCCCATTGCAAGGTCCGAAGAGCCCGGCTTAATAGCCTCGCGAACTCGATGTTACGCGACACAACATACCTGGCTCACGTGGCGAGCATCCTCCGTTATGGCGACATCGTGCTTTGCGCTCCTCACTCCGCTTCCCTGCAGTCTGCCGATCACTACGAGAGAGCCTACGAACTCAGCGCGGGATTAACCGCTATTGTCCGCAAGCAGGGGCCGGTTTCAGAGTCCGATTGGGCGACCCTTTTGTTGGTGTCGCGGAAGCTAACACAGGTTGCCACTTCCGCGCTAGCGGGGCAAACGGAGCATCTTGCTGACATAACGCGACGCGTCATCCGAAACCTCCATCACACAAATGTGAACGGGAAGAGCGTCATCAGAAAACTCATTACGGATGCGCAAGCGGCGGGCGAGTACTCTGCTATCGACAAGAGGACCATCACCGCGCCCCTTGACCTCGTAGACGAGATCATCAAATGCGTCCCGGGATGGAACGTGAGCGACGAAGCGGCCGAGATAGATTGTCCGCTCCTTGACATCCTGAATCTAACTGCGGACCTTTACGGGCGCCTCGGATTGAACGTCACCGTTCGCGTAGAGCAACTAGAACACACCTTCAGGGTCTCTCTGCTGTGGAGGATCGTCATTATCGAGTTACTCCAGAATGCCCGCAAGTACGGAAACCGTATGGTAGAGGTTCGTGGACGCCTGATCGGAGAAAGCCTTTATGAAGCCCGAATCCGAAACAGCAGGGGCTCGATTGATGGCTCCAGAGCGGGCTCCGGCCTAGATGAAGTGAAGCAACTCGCTCGTGAGCTCCGTGGCGATTGCGTAATAGAGCCTGGGCATGACTGGTTTGAGGTGATATGCACGATTCCGGAAGTGGAGGCCCAATGACGAAGCTTTTGATTGTCGAAGACGACCTTGTACACGAGCGCGAGATCAGAAATGTTGCCGAGTCTGCAGGGTTTCATTGTTCCCGCGCAAGTACTAGACTTGAGGCGGTCGAGGCCTGGACGCGGGAGGGAGCGAGCTTTGCGGTGATCGTTCTCGATATCGCCCTGGGCCGCGAAAAGGACGGCGGCTGGACGTTTCTGAAAGAAATTCGTAACAAAGGGACAAACAAGATATGTCCCGTGATCATTTACTCGGCGGCCATCGGCGGAGCGCGAGCTCCGCTGGAAGCTCTAATGTCTCACAGATTTCAAGTGGTCGAAAAGGGGGACATTGCCCAACTAGGGGCGACCCTTGCAAAGCTCGCGGAGGAATGCACGCCGCGTTCTGCAGCAATTGAACTGAGCCCACAGGAAGTAGCGGAACTCGATATCCTTGCGGACACAAACCTCCCAGTGTTGCTGGTAGGGCCATCAGGATCGGGGAAAAGCACCAAGGCGCGCTTGCTCGCTGAGCGATCCGGGTGCCCGGCTGAGCGCATCCTTCATCTCAATTGTGCGTATCTGTCGTCGGAGTTTGCGATCTCGGAGTTGTTTGGGCACATGAAGGGAGCCTATACCGATGCCAAGGTCAACAGAATCGGTCTCATGATGATCGCTTCCGGCTACGATCCGAGGGTGCTTGAGGCCAAGCCGAGCTTGGCTGAAAGCCAGAGTCCCAAAGGGGAGCCAGCGTTCGCCAGCAGCCAGCACAGGTGGGGGGCCGTCATTCTCGACGAGATCGGCACTTTGAGCCGCGAGGTTCAAGGTAAACTGCTCTCTGTTCTCGACGGTGAACCCATAAGGCCCCTGGGCTGGAGCGGGATGGGTTTTCTACCGAACTTTAGGATCATCGCGGCAACGAATGAGGAATCCCTGTTGCTGGACGAAACCAGGTTTAGACGAGATTTACTCTTGCGAATCAACGCTTGGGTGATTCGGTGCGTAGGTTTGTCGGAGATTCCCCGAGCGGGTTTTGACTCGGTATTGAAGAACGCGCGGATTGAGATTCGGGAAAAGGGTAGCCCTGGTGCCACGGCGAATATTTCGCTGTGCGAGGAAGCTGTAGACTGCCTCTGGGAAGGCCGACACTCCGTCCAAGGTGGCTATCGAGAGCTGAATTGGATTCTTCAGAAGGCCTGGGTTATTGCTCAGATACGCAACAAGGACATTGTCGGATCCGATGCGACCGTGACCACAGACAATGTTCGAGAAGCACTGAGTGCCACCTTGAGGCCAAGGGAGCAGTTCACGCTTAGCGGGGAAGTATCCGACGATCCCTTTGTCACCGCAGTACGAGATGCAGTCGCCCTTGTAGTCGGAGTTGACAGTGCACGCCTGACTTGGAAGGCGCTGGTAGGCAAGGTGAAGGACAGCGACGCGGATGCGAGGCGCGATATGCGAGCGAAGCTTGACGAGATCATCAAAAGCTCCGATCTACACGCAACACCCGAGCAATACTGGCTCAGATTCGCTGCTGCGATCAGGTACAAGGACCGAAACGACCTCACACCGAGCGTGCGGGCCGACCGGGCGGCAAACGCTTACAGCAAGTTATTCCCGAGGTACGAGACGTGATTACGCGAACAAAACCTCCTTTGGCTGCGCTGATTGGCGTGACGCTCGTTGCCGTCCCTGCTGCCCTCGTGTTGTGCGGTGTTTTGTTTGCAGCGATATTCGATCACTGGCTGCCCCAATTCTTCACTGCGAACATGGACAGACGGGGGCAGTTCGGCGATTCATTTGGCGCTGTCAATGCAATGTTCTCAGGCCTTGCGTTTGCAGGCGTCGTTGTGGCTTTGATCCGGCAGAAGCAGGAGTTTGATGCCCAAGTGCGAAACGCGGAAGATGGCGACAAGAGGCGACAGAGCATCGCCCTCCTAGAGAAGTGGTATCATCCGTCAATCGCGGAAGCTAGGGCTGCCGTTCTTCGGTTCATGTCGGCGACAGAAGGAGACTTCGATTGGGCGGCAAATGATGCCCAACATAGCGACGGCGTGATTCTGCAGATGCGAATTATCATAGGGTATTTTGAGATCTGGGGTCGGCTCGTAGAGGCTGAACAGACTGATCGCGATCTACTGGAGGATCTACTCGGCGGCGAGGCAGCGTACTGGAAAGGTACGTTGATTGACCGTATCGCTAACCAACCGCCCTCGGTCGCATGGATCGCGAAACGAATGGACGCTGGGCTTTATTTTCGAGAATAGTCGACCAGTTCCTTGATGTGGCCCGATCCGGTGCGTAGCCGGAATGCAGCGGAAACTGAACTGTTTCGCTTGCCAACATTGCAGGGATTGCACGCAGAAGGTGCTGGTGCGGGTAGCCAAAAACGGACTTAGGGCTCGCGCAAAAACCTCGTGGCGTTGGAGGCATAGCGAGGCGATCTCGTCGGCCTAAGGCTTGAGCCCGGTGGGGTAGTGGTGGGTTGAAGTAGGCGGTCACTGTGAGCTCGGTCTGCGTGGTGGTGGTGCGCGCATAGTTGAGCACCTTCTGATACGAGTCGAGCGGCTCGCCCGCCCAATTGAGCGAGAGCGCCGAGAACAACCGGTGCTCGATGGGATTCCACTTGGAGGCGCCGGTTGGGTAGTGCGTCGACTGTGGCTGTCGCAAACTCCGTACGCCGCGAAATTGCCCGTACACGCGCGCCCATCGTGGTTTGGTTCGAGGCAGCAGGAATGGGTGGGCCCGGGTTTCGTGTCTCTCCTCGAGTCCATCGTGTGGCTCGAGTACGAGAACGAAGTCGAGATCCTTCAGGAGAACGAGGTCGTGACATCGGCCTTTCGGACAAATAACTGGATATTTGCGCCACTTCAAGCTTATCCTGGGATATGGCATTGTCCAGCGAACTTTCGTCGTCCGAGCGGCAGCAGATTCAGCAGTGGGTGGCGGCCCACGGCACGCCCCAGCAAGTCGCGCTGCGCTGCCGGATCGTGCTGGCCGCCGCGGACGGACACTCCGACGCGGCCATCGCTCGGCAGTTGTCCGTGAACCGGCAAGACCGTCATCCTGTGGCGCCAACGCTTCTCCGACGAGCGCTTGGACGGACTATGGGAAATAGCTCCAGGACGCGGACGCAAACCCAACTACGACATCGACAAGATCGCCGCCATTGTGGATGCGACCCTGCAAACCAAGCCCGAAGGCGTCACGCATTGGAGTTGTCGCAACGATGGCCAAGAGCCAGGGCGTAAGCCCGACTGAGAACAATTAGCCTAGAGTCGAAGAGCAGGTATACTCTTTGTACACACTTTTAGCCCTGCGGCGAACTGCCTGCCGTCGGAGTAGTGATCACTTGCAGCAGAATTAGAAAGTCGCGTGGGAGGGAATCCGATAGTGCCAGAATTGATTGATTTTGTTATTATCACTGCACTGGAGATCGAGCGGCGAGCGGTCTGCGCGGCTTTTGGACTTACAAGTGAACATCGAGAACGTCGGGGCTCGCGTGTCTATTGGCGCGGCCGTCTGAATCTACTCGGCGGCGACTACTACGAGATCGCCATCGCCCAATCCCCGGACATGGCGAACGTAGATGCAGCTCTCCTCACCTCCGATGCCTTGCATCACTGGAAACCGGAGGCGGCCTTAATGGTTGGAATTGCGGCGGCGGCGAGTCCTAACCAGCATCTCGGCGAGGTAATCGTCGGTAGCGATGTATATTATTACGAACGCGGGAAGGTACATTCAGCTGGCAAGAAGACGGAGCCGAAAATGTACCCTGCGGACGCCACCCTCTGGAACAATGTCAACGCCGTACCCGAATGGGACACTGAGATACTGGCAGATCGCCCAGACGGAAAACCGATCCGCCCACAAATCCGGAAGGGCGTAATAGCTTCCGGTGAAAAGGTTATAGCTGACGCAGTAATCCGCGATCAGATAGCTTCCGGACAACGCAAAATACTAGCCGTCGAAATGGAAGGATACGGATTCAGCGCAGCGGTATGGCAGAGTTTCCAAAGAGTGCGACACCTCGTGATAAGAGGTATCTGTGATCTGGCCGATTCGACGAAGAGCGACGACTGGCATTCTTACGCTGCAGCTGTTGCCGCCAGCTTCGCGAAGCACCTTCTTCTTGATAGACCGCTCGATCCGAGGAACCTAGGAGATACATACCGTGAGGGAAGCACTGGCGTAAACCCTTCTTAGCCCCCTCGCCGACCTCCGATATTGCGAGGGGGCTTCAGAAGTTGGCGAGTCGCTCGGATACAAATCTAACAGGCGGCTACCATGAGGGGCGGACCCGTGCAGACCACCTACCTGCCAACTCTCGGACTCCACTTGAGCGAGCGGCTACTGGACCCATTTCGTTGGACAACTTCTTCGCGCAACACTACCAAACAGTGCTGCACGAGGCTGCCATCAAGCTGCGGTGCCCAATAGTGTCCGCGGAGTGCTTTTTCAGCCTTCTAGTCCCACGGTTAGTCAGCGAGCCGGGTGTGAGGCCGTCCTTTAAGGATATCTCCTCGCCGTTCCCTTATGACTCTTCGGACGAGTTCGAGGTTGGAGGTAAAGACTCCGAGCCAGTGTTACTAGACCAGCAAGTCTACGTACCCTGGAGAATCGCTCGAGCACAAGGTCGGCAGATAGCGGTTGTGGCAGACGCCGGCATGGGCAAGACTCTTTTGCTCTGGCACGAGCTGTTGCTCCAGAGCCAAAGGAGTGCGCCTAGTCGAGAACTCAGAGGGCCATCCACTGCACTGTATCTGGTCGGCTCAGAGATCACTCGAACGCTACCTTACGCGGAACGCTTATCCCCTGCCGGTATTGCTGCGTACGTCACCGGTTCCAATGGAGGCTCAGTTTTCGATTACGGCGAATGCCTAGCCGAAGCGATTGCGAAAGGTGATTGTCGCCTATTGATCGACGATGTGGACTGGGCCGACGACGCGAGCGCAAATCTGGTCGCGCAGGTCAATGCATTCTCCATAACCTATCCTGATTCGAGACTTCTAATTGCACTAAGGGAGCCGACGAATCTCGCGCCCTCGTTTACCCAGTTGCAACTTTTGCCATTCACTAGGCGGCAGGTAATTGAGGGGATCCGTCGCTTCTCTGCGGGAAACGCCGCCCTCTACCGTCAGGTGCGAGATATTGTGCTCCGGGACACGCAACTTCTGGATATTCTCCGGACTCCGCTTTTGCTGAATCTTGCCTGCCAACAAGCCAGCGGCGCCGCGACCGATGGCCGAGTGCGCATACGGCACGCGGAGCTTATGCACGAGCTGGTAGAACGTTTGATTGACGCTTGGGAGGGGAAAGCAAGGCTCGAACGTGGAAGCGGAACCGCACTACTCAATGCGGCAGCGGCTTTAGTTTCCCGTGGGCCTGTCCCATACGGTGAATGGAAGGGTCGCGAAGTCCCCAACGACCTGATCGTCCGTTTGCAGCGTGATTTCGAGCAGGCCTTTTCGATACCTACTCGTCGGAACTTGATGAGAGACTTGACTGCAGCCGGCATTGTTCTGTCCAGACGAAGCAGCGAACTCGGGCTTCAATGTCCGTTTCCGCTGCTGGAGGAGTATTTTTTTGCACGCGCGATTGCTGCGGACGAGACGCGTAGGATCGAGTTCCTGACTGAACGCGCAGGATACCCAGAATGGGAAACAGTGTTCGCGCTTGTCGCTGGCCTACTTGACTCCCACCCCTCACGAACGCGCGAGTATCTCCAACTCCTGTCCGACCCGACCCAAGATGATCTCCTTCGGACTAGACTCGGAACTGCGGCGTTGTGCTTAGGGGAATTGACAGGGCCGACCTGTCGGACGGCGAAGGACGTGGTCGACTTCATCGTTTCAGAGTTAATCGATCATTGGCTTACTGGAGTGGATCGAAAAGGCGCCGATGCCATTCCCCATCTCACTCGGGCTGCTCAATCGCTATGCCGATTTAACTGGTCATACCAAGAGCTGCCGGTAAGGCAGTGGATACTACAGCAGGTCAAACAACGTTATAGGAGGCGCCGGACTGTAAGTCATAAAGCCGCGCCATCTGTCATAGTTGCACTCTTGGGGGGCTCCGTCGCCGATGAGACCCTGCTGGAATTCATTGTCCCAGTTCTTGAGCAGCAGCGCACATGGCTTCCCCGGAATAACAAATTAGACCAACGTATGGCTGATTACCCTGATGCTACCCATATTCTCGATGCACTTGGACCAGTGGCATTTCGGTCAAGTTTACTTCAAGAACTAGCTTCATGGGTTCACGATCCCGAATGGAATGTTCGTTCGGTGGCGCTCGGTGCGATAGCGAATCTGGGCTGCGATGATCTGCCGGAGCTCAAAGGTGAGTTGCTAAGAGCCATCGAGGACATTCTGAACGTCCCGCTGCAGCTCAGTGCTTCCGGGCAATTTGAACAAGAACGTTTTGAAAGCGTGGCCAAGTCTGCAGCTCAGTGCTTCTTTGTACTCCGAGATGAGGATGCCGGTCCAACCGTTCTGGAGAAGACCGCCAGAACAGTTCTTGAGCAGGAGCGGCCAAGTCACATGCGCTGGGTTCGCAGCAAAGCCGAGGAGTTCATGGGCCCTCGTGCGCAAACGGCACCCCTACCGCTCATAGTAACGAAATGCATAGAGAAACTGAAGTCCAGATCGCCTCAACTGAGAGTACGAGCGGTTACTCTTCTGGGTATTCTTGGAGCTTCCAATGTCACTGCGGCGGGAATGTTACAGCTTGAGCGCCTGCTTTCCGATCCTCACATTGAAGTCCGCGAGGCCGTGATGCACACACTAGGCTCGCTGGGATCCCGAGTCCTATCGAATTCGAGCCTCTTAGAACGAATTCTGAACCTAATGGGAGTATCTTTCGAGGCGTGCCACACCATCTCCCACCATCTACTGCGCGTCGGGCGCGCCGATTTGCCACAGAGACAGTTGGACTTGATCTGGAATTTGGTAAAGGACGGCTTAGGTGGGCTTGCTAAGAAAATGGGAGGAGGAGAGCACATCCTATACCCACGGTTGATGCTGCTTTTGTTTCGGTTCGGCGGGGGCAACACGGAACGTCACGGGCTGCGTTACCTGGATGCGCTTACTCTCACTGTTCTTCGAATGACACAGCATATCCGGGATTCAGACGCGTCGAAGCGAGTGGAAACCCGGCTGCATAATGTTCCAAATATGAATAATTGGTCTCCGGAGGAACTTCAGGAGGCTATCAATTGGCTGTCAGAGAGCACCGCTAGAAAACATGCCAAGCTGGCGCTCTATGAGTTGACCCACACGGGGCTACGTCTTTTGCTAAATACCGGCGACACCTGGGTCGTCAAGCGATACGGGACGGTACTGCAACTCCCTGCCGGACCTGCGCATATACTGGCCCAGCGCCAGGGCTGAGGTCGGGTTGGTAGGGTCGGACGCCGGCGCGGTGGTCCTTAGGATCATCCTTGGCTTGTGTCCAGGGTTTCCCCTTTCGTGCCCGGTTAGGACTTTCCGTAACCCCGTTTCCAGCGTCCTGTGGTCCGCAAAAATTCCGTCCGAGTCCCGGCAACGTCGTTTAAGCAGCCTGCTTGACCAGGTGATACTCGTGATGTAAGCCGCCAAGGACCGGGGTCTTCCCGACGCGGTATCCGGCGGGCAGCTTGTGCCGTTGGTCTGTGGCTGTCGCAAACTCCGTGCGCCGGGAAATTGCCCGTACAGGCGCGCCCATCGTGGTTTGGTTCGAAGCAGCAGGGATGCGTAGGCCCGGGTTTGGTTTCTCTCCTCGAGTCGATTGTGTGGCTCGAGTGCGAGAACGAAGTCGAGATCCTTCGGTAGGACGAGGATCGTGATGTAGGCGTTTCGGCTTAAGCTTGCGATAGAGTCGGGTGCGAACGTTAGGCGGCGCGACGCTCGTACCGGTGATGCAGGACGCCCACCTGCGCAATGGCAACG
>JAYVFX010000324.1:0-4656 GCA_043772795.1 Deltaproteobacteria bacterium | reverse complement strand
TACAGAAAATGAGAGGTCGCTGGCGATAAAACGCAACCCGGTAAAATATCCGAGAAAAATCTCCCAGTTCACAGAGTTCTCTTCCTCTCCCCTAATTGTCTGTTATACTGCTCCATACATCCTTCGTTGGCTTTATACAGGAACAGTGAAAGAAGAACAGACCATTTTCGATAAGCTCTACGAAGCAGGTGAGGAAGGCATGGCGCGCTTCGTCAAAGAAGCACTTTCTCATACGGCTGTTTCTGGGTTTATGAAACAGGCCCTTCGCAATGCATCCTCAACGAAGGGAAAGATCGACAAGAGCATGGATACTGTGCTTGCACTTTTGAATCTTCCTTCCAAAGAGGATTACAACAGACTGCTAGCCAAAGTAGAAACTCTGCAAGGCAGTTTGGTGAATCTCAACATCAAGATTGATCGTCTTCTCGCCGAGCAAAACAAGGGCAAAAAAACCACCCAACGCAAGAAGCCCATCCCTCCCCGCTAAACCCCAGACTCATACTTCTGCCGTAAAATTTCTCTCCTCATAGATAGAATCTCTTGTCAATCTACCGTTGGTAGGAGAATACGTCACATGATATAGTGGTCGTGGTCGGTAGGTGTGGGGAGAAGGTTTGATTATGAAAAGAAAATTTTTCTGGAGTCCGAAAGTCAGTCTTCTTATCTTTAGCTTGCTTCCTGTTTTCTCCAGCCTCGCCTACGGGTGGGACGAGGAAAATTTCTACCGGAAGACGATCATCATAGCTCGTCCATTTGCGCTCCCTCAGGGACCTAAGGATATGCGAGCCCAGACACTTGTCGGATCATTACGCGAATACACCGTGCAGAAGAAAGATACACTGCTTGATGTCGCCCGGTACTTTGACCTTGGGTACAACGAAATCATCAATCTCTATCCAGAAATGGATCCTTGGTTGCCTCCAGTGGGAGAAACGTTGACACTTCCAACTCTCTGGACCCTTCCCAAGAGCGGCAACGAAGGAGTGGTCGTGAATATCCCAGAGATGCGGCTGTATTATTTCCCGCCGCGCGAAAATGCTGCAAGTCAACGCATGGTCGTGACTCTTCCTGTCGGTCTTGGACGTGACGATTGGCCTACGCCAATCGCAAAGTTCAAAATTCGCGGCAAGACAGCAAACCCCACCTGGGTCATTCCTGAGTCAATCAAAAAGGAACGGATTGCGGACAAAGGATGGAGTGAAGATTTTATTCCTGGCGGTTCACCTGACAATCCGATGGGAAAATACAAGATCGAATTGACCCTGCCGCTGTATGCCATCCACGACACGAATAATCCCTGGGCAGTGGGCAGGCTTGTAACACATGGATGTATTCGCCTCTACCCTGAAGACATCCAGCAGTTTTTCAATGTCATTCACGTTGGCGTACCTGGAGAGTTTGTCTATCAGCCGGTAAAAATCGGCCTCCTAAATGGGCGAGTGTATGCCGAGGTCCATGAGGACATTTACAATTTGATTCCCGACCTATGGCTGGAAGCTCAGAAAGTTGCGCGTGAAAGCGGCTGGGAAGACATGATCGATGAGAACCTTCTGCTTAAAGTCCTGATGAAAAAAAGCGGCGCGCCAACTGATGTGACCATCGGTTCCCGTTTTGAAGAACCCGCTGAGGAGCGAGTTGAAGAGCCAGAACACGTGAAAGAACCGGAACAAAGGCAGGAGCCAGAGAACGTCGAAGAGCAAGGTCGAGAGTTTGACAATACTGAAGCGAAGAATGCCAGCCCAAGTTTTACGATCGAGTAGGTTATGGAACTGAAAGTCCACACGACTAAGAAGCACGAAGTTATCGACATTACTCAGAAAGTTGCAGAGGTCGTGAAAGCTGCAAATGTGGACGAAGGGCTGTGCTGTGTTTTTGTTCCACATGTGACAGCGGCTGTTGTGATTAACGAGAATGACGACATGCAGATTGGTCTTGATCTCCTTGATGCGCTCGACAAAATTGTCCCTGAAGGAGGATGGCGTCACGACCAAATCGACAGTAATGGGGCTGCACACCTTAAAGCCGCCATCCTTGGTCCGAGTGAGATGCTGCCAGTACAAAAGGGCAGACTGGCTCTTGGCACCTGGCAAGCTATTCTGTTCGTTGAACTTGACGGACCACGAGACCGCAAGGTAATTGTGACAGTCAAATAAAAAGTCCCGTCTGTGGGGATTCCTCTCCATAGGCGCTTTTTTCCTCTTCCTCAACCTGCACCCCCGGAACCTCACCCCTATGCAACCGATCAAAGAATGGCCCGAGTCAGACCGCCCGCGCGAGAAACTCCTTGAACACGGACCTGAATCCCTCTCTCCTGCCGAATTGCTGGCCATCATTCTCCGTACCGGAGAGGCGAGTACCAAGCAAAGTGCTTTAGATCATGGTCGTGCACTTATGACTCTTTGTGAAAATTCCTTTCGCATGCTGGCAGATGCAAGCACACAGGAGCTCTGTATGATTAAAGGGATTGGTCCAGCCAAGGCGGCACAGATCAAAGCTGCATTAGAAATTGCCAGACGGTTCGCTCAGGAAGAGATCAAACGCGGCGATCAGTTTCGCTCCAGTACTGATATTTTCAAGCACTATCACGAACAACTGGGAAGCCTGAAGAAAGAGGAGTTTCATGTCCTCTTGCTCGACGCCAAAAATAGAAAAATCAAAGATGTGCGCATTTCCGAAGGTTCTCTGACGTCGTCTCTCGTCCATCCGCGTGAGGTGTTCAACCCAATCATTCGTGAATCTGCTGCGGCTGTGGTCTTAGTGCATAACCACCCGAGCGGCGATCCCACACCGAGTCAGGAAGATTTACATATCACCCGTAGGCTCCGTGATGTGGGCGACATCATGGGAATACGCGTGCTCGATCACCTCATTATTGGCCGAGGGAAATACGTCAGTTTCGTTGATGACGGGTATTGGGAGCAGTAGCAGAAGAAGAGGAGAACAAAAACGATGGCATTGAACCGCGATCTTGTTGGTAAGCATTATTCGTCGCAAGATTACGGTGTGACCGCTGAAGCGATAAGCAAATACGCGCAGGCCTGCAACGAAGATAATCCGTGGTATCTCGACCATCAGCGTCCAGGTGGAATCATTGCGCCACCTATGTTTGGCGTAGTTGCGGGCTGGCTTTCTATCATGACGGTCGTGACAGATAGTGAGTTGCATGTCGATGTCCTTCGGTTACTGCACAGTGAACAAGATATGCACTTTCTCCAGCCTCTCGTACCTGGTGATATCGTTACCAGTACGGCTATTATTGCTGCCGTCGAAGAGGAAGGTGCAGGGGAATCTCTCGCTATAGACATTGACTGTGTGAATCAGCGAGCAGAGCAAGTCTTGACGATGCGTTTCACTTCCTTAATTCGTGGGCGAAGCAACAGAGAAAGAAAACGTCCTCGCCCAAGTGAAGCCTCACCTACAGGGGAACCCTTGCTCCGCGTACGCCAGAAGATTGATAACGACCAGACCTATCGCTACGCCAAAGCATCCGGTGACTACAACCCTATCCATGTTGATGAGAGCGTTGCCAAATTAGCCGGTCTCCCCAGTATTATCGTACATGGGCTCTGTACGATGGCCTTTACATCCAAAGTGATGATCGACCGCTTATGTGATGGTGACCCTCGTCGGTTACGACGTTTACGGGCGCGGTTCTCCCGTCCAGTATTTCCCGGTCAAGAAATCACTACTGCGGCATGGTCTCTGCCTGACCATGCGGATTGCAAAGTCTACGCGTACGAGACGTACAATCCCGATGGGAAAGGCATCATTAGAGAAGGAATTGCAGAGATCGCACCCGTTTAGAACGGAACATCATCCTCTGCCGGCATCGGAGCACCACCGAACTCATCAAAACTGCCTGCACTCGCGCCTCCGCCCTCTGCTGCTGCTGCACCTCGCCCGCCACCACTGCTGCCAAGGAATTGGATGCGCTGCGCAACAACCTCAGTGATGTAGCGTTTGTTGCCTTCCTTATCATCGTAACTGCGCGAACGAATTGCGCCTTCGACATACACCTGGCGACCTTTGGCGAGGTACTGACCACAAGACTCAGCTTGTTTACCCCACACCACCACGTTGTGCCATTCAGTTCGCTCTTGCCGGCTATTTTCCTGGTCCGTCCAGCTATCGGTTGTTGCCAGAGGAAACTTTGCGACTGCTCGTCCACTTGGTGTAAAGCGGACTTCTGGATCTTTGCCGAGATTGCCGACGAGAATGATTTTGTTGACCGAGGCCATGATGGGTTCCTCCTAATCCGCACCGTAACATCTAGATTACTGAAGTCAATCATAATCGAGATAGGAATCAGAGATCAGGAATCGGTTCTGTTCTAGCTCATTGCTGAGCGCGTGCTGCTTCCCTATACTCCCGTGCAAACTCAACGTGGGGGCGGAAGTGAAAGTTTATCGTTGTCTCTTTGTCTCTCTCTATTTCTTTCTCTGTCTTACGTTCCCGCTGGCAGGCAACGCGGCTGAGCGCCAGGACTTAGATAAGTATGGTCCGTTTGTTGCCACTGGTCGTCGGGGCATGGTAGTCACTGCTGGTGAACAAGCGAGCGAAGCTGGGCTAGCAATGCTGCGTCAAGGAGGAACAGCTGTCGATGCTGCCGTCGCAGCGTCGTTTGCCATCAGCGTCATTCGCCCACAATCGACAGGT
>JAYVFX010000323.1:0-15369 GCA_043772795.1 Deltaproteobacteria bacterium | reverse complement strand
GGCTGCCTACTCCGTCCGCTTCTTACGCCGGAACAAAAATCAACACGTTTGGTCCGACACTTTGCTCCTTCGGCCCTGCAATTTTCGTCCCCCCAGCCGTAAGCTCCCGTGCAGTTAATGATCGAAGACGGGAATAATCCATGACCCTCACGAGATAACAGTGACAAGGGGGTCATCTGACTCTGTAGCTACCTCTTGCGGCAGTGTTGTCCCTTCTGTACGGAGCTCTTCCAAAATCATGGAGAGGACATCCTGGATGTTGCGCAGCGCCTCCTCCTTCGTTTTCCCCTGAGTGGCGGCACCCAGATGTTCTAGTGCTGGGACCGTGACAAAATACCCAGTACTTCCGTCCGGGAAGGTATCTTCCTCAAGTTTGATTTTGAACGTATACGACTTCACCTCTCTCCCTCCGGTAACAGCCTTTTCTCGATTTTTATAAGATACACGCTCCTGTTCTGCTTTCCCATAGCCTCTTTTCCGTTTGCCAAGAGCGGGCGAACGCCATTCCCTTCTCTCCGCCTTTTTGCCAGAATGCTGGTCACGTTCAGGAGCACTCGTACGCATGCCGCATATTATTGGTACTGCCGGACATATTGATCACGGCAAAACATCACTAATTCGTGCCCTCACCGGTCAGGAAACTGACCGTCTGAAGGAAGAGCAGGAGCGCGGAATTTCTATTGATCTGGGGTTTGCCTACATGGACCTGCCGGGTGGCGAACGGGCCGGAATTGTTGACGTGCCCGGTCACGAGCGTTTTATCCGCAATATGCTAGCCGGGGCCCACGGGATCGATCTTGTGCTCTTTACCATTGCGGCGGACGATGGCGTGATGCCGCAGAGTGAAGAGCATCTCGACTTTCTTCATCTGCTTGGGGTGAAGAAGGGGATCTGCGTTATCACCAAAGCCGACCTCGTCGATGTAGCGCGTTTGGCTGAGGTGCAAGAAGAGATCGAGATTTTGACGCTTGATACGACACTCGAAGGATCACCAATTGTTCCAGTCTCGTCGGTGACTGGTGCGGGACTTGATCGTTTGCGCCAGGAAATTGCGATACAGTTCCAAGCGTATGAGCGCCCCTCGCTTCCTGGCTACTTTCGTTTGCCGGTGGATCGCGCGTTTGTCGTCAAAGGACATGGCGTTGTGATCACAGGAACCGCTGTGGCTGGGACAATCAGCGAGGGGGATACCGTGCGAGTGCTCCCAGGCGGAGAAGAGTCACGGGTTCGTTCGATCCAAGTACACGGGCAGTCCGTCCCGCAAGCAAAATGGGGACAGCGGGTGGCGCTGAATCTTGCAGGGTTAGAAAAGAGTGCGCTCACGCGTGGACATGTGATTTGTCACCCGAAGTTAACGATGACCACTGATCGTCTTGATGCGTACGTTGAAATTCGTCCAGGGGCTGGACGTGACATTGAGAATCATGAACGGGTGCGTGTTCATATGGGGACGGCCGAGGTGATCGGCAAAGTCATCATTCTCGATGGACGTGAGATCCTGCCTCCACGCTCGAACGGATACTGTCAGATCGTTCTGGAAGAACCAGTCGTGGCGTTACGTGGTGACCGCTTTATATTGCGTAACCAAACCGCGCAGGGAACGCTCGGTGGTGGGGAAGTCGTCCTTCCCTTTGCTCAGCGACATCGGCGTTCAGAGCAGGGTATCATTGAACGGCTCACGCTCCTCCATTCGGCTGACCTCCTTCTTGCGTGTCGTGTTTATCTGGAAGCGCAAAGTGAGTTTGCGTCCCCGTTAGAAGAAATCTATCAAGGAGTGAATGCACGGGAGGAGGAAGTCGTGAAGCTCCTTGCTCAAGATCCAGAAATTTTGCCTTTGCCGGATAAATCGCATCCCGAGGCTTATTCGGTCACGGCAAAATGGCGGCGATTTGTGCTCGAAGTGACCCAGGCATTAACCGCGTTTCATGAAGCAACCCCCTTGGTGCGAGGTATGGAAATGGAATCGCTCCGAGGCCAGATGTCCTTCTCTTTTACGCCAAAGATTTTTCGTGCTGTTATCGACAAACTCGTGAACGAGAAAGTCGCCGTACGAGAGGAGAGCGTTCTCCGACTTCCTACCCATAGTGTGAAACTCAGTGGTGGTGAGCAAGAAACCGCGACCCGGGTGGAACGCCTTTTACAGGAGGGCGGGTTTACACCGCCGGAGCTAAAGGAACTCGAAGAGAAGCTCAAGATCGGGCGCAAACCACTCATAGAACTGCTGAATGTGCTGGAGTCACGTGGTGTAGTGGTGAAGATCACGACAGACCTCTATCTCAGCGGTACAATGTTAGAAAAGGCGAAGACTGCGCTTCTTGACCATCTGACCACCCACGGGGAAATCGCTGCTGCCGGGTTTCGCGACCTCTTGGGCGTGAGCCGCAAGACTGCCATTCCCTTGTTGGAATACTTCGATCGCACTGGACTTACCTTGCGAGTCGGCGATATGAGAAAGCTGCGCAAGAAATGAGCCTAAGAGTCTGAGAGTCTAAGAGTCTCGGAGTCTCGGAGTCTGAAATACTTTGAATGAGAAACTAGGAACTAGAAACTTTACACCCTCCGTAAGGAGTCTTATGAGTCAGCCAGACCAAGCCCCGAGAGATCAACGTTCACGCATTCGCTTGACCGAAAAGGTAAAGGCGGCTGGGTGAGCAGGGAAATTAGGTCCGGCGGACCTAGCCCTTGTCCTTAGCACTCTTCCGCGTAGTCGCCATCCTGATTTACTGGTTGGTGTAGAAACGTCGGACGACGCAGGCGTGTTTCGTCTGCGCGATGATTTGGCCATCGTGAATACCGTTGATTTCTTTACTCCGGTGGTGGACGACCCGTACACCTATGGAGCAATTTCCGCAACCAACTCACTGAGTGATGTCTATGCGATGGGCGGTGAGCCCAAAACCGCGATGAACATCGTGTGTTTTCCACAAAGTGGTATCGACAAAGAGGTCCTAGTAGAGATCCTCCGCGGAGGCGGAGATAAGGCAACGGAGGCTGGTGTTGTGATTGTTGGAGGTCATTCTGTGGCTGATGACGAGATCAAATATGGGATGGCAGTGACCGGAGTGATCGATCCTCGTGAGATCATCCGTAACGTTGGAGTCCGAGAAGGTGATGTCCTCGTACTGACCAAGCCGCTGGGCACTGGCATTCTTACCACGGCGCTCAAAAAAGGGCATTTAAGCGAGGAAGAATACGGTGCCGCGGTCATTTCTATGTCGATGCTTAATGCGAAAGCAGCACAGGTGATGCGGCGATACGGTGTCCATGCCTGTACTGATATCACCGGCTTCAGCCTCATGGGGCATGGCTGTGAAATGGCGATGGGCAGTCACTTCACTCTCCGTTTGCAAGCCCGCGCGCTCCCGATTCTTCCTGGTGCGTTGCGGTTGTCTTTGGAAGGGTACATTACCGGTGGCTGTAAACGGAATCGCACCTACCTTGCTGACAAAGTCCAGGTTGTTACCTCGGTGTCGCAAGATTTGGACGAGGTGGCTTTTGATCCCCAGACTTCTGGCGGTTTACTGATTGCTATCCCTGCCCAGGAAGCGCAGGTGTTCACGCGAGAGTTATTGAATGAAGGGGTATTAACTGCGGCGATCATTGGTGAAGTGGTATTGCCCACGGGGATGTGGGTAGAATTGGTCTAAGACTTCGTCCAATTTCCGAAATGATTTGTGCCAAAGGGAGCGAATTTCCCGGTAGAGACGCCCCGGCGGGGCGTCTCTGCGCCCTGCCAAACGACCCTGCAATTGGCAAAACCGTGCTTCGACAGGCTCAGCACGAACGGTAAAAACCCAACGAATACAATGCCCGATCCGTTCGCCCTGAGCTTGTCGAGTGATTTCCGGAGAGCCTCTAAGTGCGCGGCTCGCCGCTGTTTCTTTCCTCACAGTAAAGAATTCTGCGCGCGCGCCGATTCCCTCGATTGTACAGACACTCTGACCACGGGGGTGGTTACATAGGGGGATCGACATGCAAGCGACGGAATCAGCTGTTTTACTTCAGAATTTTGTATCGCTCACCGAGGAGTTCTCTCGGCTGGGGCCACGGTTGTCACAAGCAGCGAATGCCTTACAGGCGACAGGCATGCCGCCAGCAAAGACGCTCATTGATGAACTCTCAGCTTCGCGCAAGTCCTTTACGGAGCTGTGCGCGCATGGAGTCGCACTCGCTGGGGTACTCGCGCTTTCGCCAGCGCCGAAGCCTGAGGCACTGGTGTCTCTCAGTGATCTTCAGTCACTGCTGCAGACTCTCAATCAAGCTGAAGAAAAGAGAAAGGTAAGTAAAGAGCTCTCGCAACGCGCGCTCGCACTGTTGGACCGTCTCTATGCGCTTCAACATCGTGAGCGCGAAGTGTTTGTGCCGTTGGCGGAATGCCAAATGCGTGCCACCGTGCTCCGCACCGCGATTGCTGAGACGCCGTGGCCACAATTACATCCGAGCGTCGAAGAGCTTGCGAAAGACGATAACCCGTTCGTTGTCCTCCTTGCTCTCGTCACACATGGAGAGGCGCTTGCAGATGAGACCTGTGTGAAGTTTCAAGACCTCATCGAGCGGGCATTTAGTAAGGCGCTTGCCGTGGCCGCTTTGCGCGGGAAGCTCACGTTTCTTTCCGATGCAGAACCCATTCCGGCGAGGCAGACCGTGAAACCTCCCCCTTCGTTGCAGATACGGGAACGTAACGGAACCCAAGACGGCAGCAAAAATCCCAGTTTAGAAGCGACCCAGAAGGGCATGTCTGCGACGGTGGCAGCCGAAGTGACCAAAGAGAAACAACCACCGGTATTTTCTGAAGTACGTAAAGGGCAACCAGAGTCCAAGCCAGAGGTGCCGCCGGCCAGGAGTAGTTCTGGCCTCGCCTCGCCCGAGGTTAGGGGCGAAACCACACCGCTTGCGTTTGTCGAAACACAGGAGGTGGTGAAAGGCGTAACCGTAGAACTGCCTCCTAGCCGAGGCATCGAGCAGCTTCGTACCACTCCTGATGTTCGAGCAGTCAACGAACCGCCACCTGCTATTTCACCATCAACCGTTGATGATTCCGTTCTTTTGGTGACAAAAACTAATAGTGATATTTCTGTGTCCAATGACAGTCCGGTTCTGCCTCCATCTGTCGCTGCTGGCGTGGGAAACTCTATGTCTGACACGAAGGGGGAAGGAATTGTTGATGTATTCTATCGATTTGAGGTGGAGGACAAAGCGCAGAAGATTGCTAACATGCTGCTGACAGGGGCCTACGGACTGGTAGAAGAGAAACCGGCTTTTCTCCGTGACTTGGTCTGGCGTCTTATCTTTGAGGAAAAATTCGGCCATGCGTTTCATGTGGCTCGCTGCCTGGAAGCCCAACATCCGGACTTTTATCCACGGCTGCCTTCTTGGTTGCTCCGTACGATTCTTCTCGGCCAGCGTGTGCGGAACCCCCAGGGAGATATTGCCCGGCTCTTGAAGGACGACTTTGCTCGTTGTGATGCTGACTGTCGCACAACAGGTGACAAGGAATGGGATCTTGCCGTCGAGTTTCTGTTGCTCGCCGGAGCCTTTCTGCCTGCGCTGATTGCTCCTGAATCGCGCGCTTCGACTATTCTTCACGGTGTGTGTCTTGGCGCCGGCCTAGAGAATTTCTCCGCGTATTGTAATGTCCTCGCGTTGTATAGCGATTTACAGATCCCCCTTGACCCATCACTTCTCAAGAAACCTAGCCGAGCTCAGACAAAAGAATCCGGGGGCTTCATGCGTCGTCTGATCGGTACCCAGGAAAGTGGAGGACGGAAAGATGTCGTCTCCGAGCAGGCAGAACCCCTCCGCATCGAAGTTGTCAATCGACAAAATGGGGTACTTGACGAACTGAATGTGCTCAAGAATGCCAGTGCTTCTCTGCCACTATTGGCTGGCCTCGCGTGCTGCCGACGAGCGATTGAAAACGTGGGGCTGCTTTTTGACCCGGAGGCCGCGTTTTCTGTTGATGAGCCGTTGCCTCGACCATTGCTGAACGCGGACCTCTCTCGCATTCCGACGCTGGTGCTCAACAAGCAAGGCGAGGTTGAGGGTGTGGATCAGCCGGCGTTCATGGAGAGCGTGCTGCGGCTAGTCGCGAGCGGGTCACTGAAGATGCTCTAAATCGGACCACAGGATATTGGTACAGTCGCCGCCCGGCGCTGAAGCACCGGGCTCAAACAACGTGGTCATGCTCACCAAACTGGTTGAGCCAGTTTTTCGACGCCAAAAACTCGTATTCCCCTGGAAGAAGTGGAAGCTCTTGAAACGGGGTGCATCCGATCATCTTAAAGCGTGACTTGTAGCGCGCGAAGTTACAACAGTGGGCATCACCGCAGAGCTTCCAGCACTCCGGTACGTAAACGAGATCCGTTGCGTAGATCTGTTCGAATTCTGAGTACTTGCCTTCCACTTTCACGTCTTCCCCTTGCCCGGTGAGCATTTAGTCTAAAGTGATGAACAGAGACTTGCGCGGTTTGCCGCCAACCGCGCGACTAATATGCCCTTGGCCGGTGGTATCTTCGGCTAGTAGAATGTCGCCGCTCCGCAACAGACGTTTGGTGCCGTCACCGACTTCAATCTCTACTTCACCTTCGAGATTTACTACGTACTGCCGTCGTGGTGCGTTATGAAAATCGAAATTGTACGATCCGTCCGTCTCGCGAAACACCACACCAGTGGCTTTCTCTAAGGCGGACATGAATCCGGCCTTGCCTCCGTCCTTGAGCTGAACCTCAATATCCTCGAAGTGTGATTTGTTGTCAGCTCCAGTATAAACGCGAGTAATCTTCATTGCTCGTCCTCCTGTGTTGGCAAAAACTTCTTGTGGCCGTAGTGTGTCGTGGTTCCACATGGCCGTAAAGGCCAGCATGATAACCGCGCCAATGCCGATCGTTTTTCTCAGCGACATATGCTGTTTCCCTCCTCTCCCTGCAAGATACCCGAGTACTCCAGATGTTCCGAGGAGTAAATCTCTCATCGTGTTAGCGAGGCTTCTTTGAAGGTTCTTCGCTTCGCTGCTCAGGAATCAAAAACTGGATTCCCGCCTGCGCGGGAATGACGGCCCAGGCAACGCCCTCCGTTTCTGCTTCACCGCTTGATGTCCTACGCTATGGACAACTCAGAATGACAACGTCAAGCGACTCAGGTTATTCGGATAGGCTCTAGCCTACCTTCTACTCTTCCGTCCCTGGCAAAAGTACTCCGCCTGATTTTTTATCTGGCGGTGCGGCAAACGACGGACGATCGAGCTGCTTCTGCCACTGTGGCGGCGCTTTGTGGTCCCGCAAGAAGTTGCGAAAGCGGTCACGTTCACCGGACGAGTGCACAGCAATTTCAGTGTCGTCACGCACAATGTGTGGCGTCAGAAAAATCAGTAAATTGATCTTGTCACTGTTACTGCCATCTGTACGGAACAGGTTTCCCAATACTGGAACGTCCTGAAGATACGGAACACCGGAACGCTGCCGGAATGAATTATCGGAAATCAGACCACCAATGACGACGGTGTGTCCGCTCTTTGCTACCACAGTGGTACTGGCCGAACGCACCGAAGTCGTGGGACCTACCAGGTTGGGATCACCAACCGTGCTTGGTACGATTGCTGAGACTTCTTCATAGACATCAAGTCGGACAGTCTCGCCTTCAGAGATCTGTGGCGTGAGTCGTAAGGTAATACCGACATCCTGACGTTCCACATTGGCAAAGAGATTACGGAGCTGTGTAGTGTCCGTCGCGCGACTGGCGATGAATGGCACGTTCTGGCCGACCAGGATTTCGGCTTCCTGGTTATCTGCGGTCAGCAGAGTCGGTGCCGAAAGGACGTTGATGTCACTGCTATTCTGCGTCGCGCGTAGCAACGCAACTTGGGCCGGAACGCGGGTGCCATCGGGGAGCTCCACTGTTTTGTTGCTGGCGGCAGCGAGGAGCAGCCCAGAAAGACTAGCCGGGTTCGTCAACGCTGTGTTTAAGTCTTTCAATTGTGTACGGCCAAGAGCGACGCCTTCACCGCCGAGACTAAAGCCCTGCTGCAGTTCGACGCCCAATTCGCGCGCGCGTGCCATACTGACTTCAAGAATCATCGCTTCGACATAGACCTGCCTGCGTCGGACGTCGAGTTGTTCGATCACAGTTTTGAGCGTGGCGAAATCTTGCGGTGCCGCGCTAATGAGTAACGAGTTTGTCGTGGGATCGGCAGAAATGGTGACCTCGCTGCTGAAATCCGGAGAGTTCCCAGAGATAGGGCCTCCTCCCGAAGGTGCGGTCGGAAGTTGAGGAGAGGACGGGAAGCGATCTCCCATGCCTGAACCAGAGCGGTCATTACTTTTGCCGAAACGGTGCTCTCGACTATAGCGTCGCTCTCGGCGAGGAATGTTCAGCGAGCGGCTTCCTCCTGCACTTCCTGTGCTACCACCAACTAAGTCGGCCAGAACTGGAAGTAACTCTTCTGCATTAGCATATTTGAGCGCATAGACGTGAATCTTGCTGCGCCCCGGCGGAAGAGGAACATCAAGTTGCTGAACTAAGCGGTGGATGGTTTTCAGTTCAATGGAACCACCCATGACAATGAGTGAGTTGGTGCGTTCATCAGGCAGCACCCGAAGCGCGCGGGGACTACTGGAACTTGGTGAAGGATTGTTCGATGTTGCTGTTGCTGCCACGGTGGTGACAATCCTGACCCGAGACCCGGTTGAACTGTCGCTACTACCCTGGTCTTTCATGATATCTTCAATCTTTTTAGCTAAATCTGTAGCGACGGCGTGCTTGAGGGCAATCACTTCAGTGAGGCGTTCGTACCCTTCGACATCAAGATCCTCCAACATGCTGAGTAAGCGTCTCACGTTTGTTGCGGCGTCGGTCAGGATTAACGAGTTTGTTTGCGGATAGGGTAATACGAGTCCGTCACCGGAAACCATTGGCTGCAATACTTGGACTATCTCTGCTGCACTGACATGACGAAGCGGGACCAAGCGGGTGATAAATTCGTCACCAACAGTTGCTAACGATCCGTTATAGACGGTTGGGAGGCCAACCTGCTTGGCCTCTTTACTCGGCACGATTTTCACCACTCGTCCGCTTTGGACGGTAGTGAACCCCTTCACCTGCAGGACCGACTGAAAGATGGCGTAGGCTTCTTCGGTGGTGACTTTGGTTGGCGAGATGACGGTGACTTTGCCGCGCACTTTCTCATCAACAATGAAATTGCGATGCGTAATCTCACTAATAAACTGCGCAAGCACAGGGATGTCGATGTCTTGAAAATTCATCGTCACTAAGTTGTCCGCGGTCGGTAACGGCGCTTTCTTTCTGTTTGCCTTCGCGGCAGATCCGTTATGCTGGACGTTTGCACTGTTGTCCGTGTCGTCACTCGACTGCGCGTAGTTCTGCGCTCTGACTAGAACACTACTAGTGATAACGAGCAACAGGGCGACCATGCCGATAGCGGAATTAGCGGATTTCATAGGAAAGCGAGGTCGGTTGCTGGTTACGAAGGACATCAACGCGGATTTGTGGACGCCCTTGAAGATCTTGTAAAAGCTGGAACGCGGTACTGGGGTCAGAAATCTCCACGCCGTTCACCCGCTGGATAACATCGCCGTTTTTCAGCCCAATACGGTCAATCAGGCTGTCAGGTTTGATTTGAAACAAGCGGAATCCTTGGACAACGCCCTCTTGTAGAGAGTAGGGTACGGCGCGCACCTGGGTGAAAAGTTCGCTCAGGTTGTTGATGGCATGATCGACCTCACGACGGTCGATGTGGTAACTATCTGGCGCCAGTCGCCGGATCCCATCTTGGGCGTTGCTGTTTGCGACCGTCGAAACGGGGATGATGGGAGACTGACCGGCAGTCGGAGGTGTGTCTTTCGGTAGGAGAAGCGTTTCTCGTTTCCCTTCACGCTCAATGATGATGCGATCCCATCCGACTTGTACCAGGATAATACCAGGAGCCACGATGTCTCCCTCGCGGTACAACCCTTGCGAACGAGTGGCCTGATTTTCAACGATAGCAAAGGCGCGGTCCTGTACACGGGTAGCCGTGCCGAGTAGACGGATATTGGCACTACTGGCACTTGCGACTAGTGCAGTCCCCTCATGGGTCGGTGGTGCTTTCGTAGAATTGAAAAGGTCGCGCGTGTAAACAACCGCGTATGAGGAGAGTGGCTGTGTTGTCTGTGGAGTACGGAAAAGCGAGGTTTCTTGTCGTTGCGGAACGGTCGGAGGGAGCGTGAGTTTCGTTGCGACAACAGTGTTAACCGACAGCGCACAAAAGTACGCTAAGCCTGTTAACAGCAAAACCCGCATGCTGAGGAGAAGGATCCGCACGCCTACCACCACCACATCCACCTTTCATCCCAATGAAGGCAGGATAGGTGAAAGCCAATGGCAATTCAAGCTTTCCGTGAAAGATTGCTCTTCCTGATTGACTCGCCGACCGATCTTGGTTAAGTCCGTCCCTCTATGGAAGACAATGAGCAAATTCTTGTCCGCAAGCAGAAACTTGCCGCACTGAAAGAATCCGGCGTACAAACGTACCCGAACGATTTCTTTCCTTCTCATACAACGGCGGACCTACAGACCCGTTTCGCCTCTGCTAGTGAGGAGGAACTCGCTAAGGGAACCGAGACAGTCGCCATCGCTGGGCGCATTTTGTCGTTACGCCATTTTGGCAAAGCCGCATTTTTTCATCTGCAAGATCGGAGCGGTCAGATTCAGGTCTATGTCCGCCAGGGAGATAGCCCGCCAGAAGCTGTGACCTTGCTCAAAGAGTCTCTTGATGTTGGAGATATTGTCGGTGTGACCGGACCGCTGTTCCGTACCCGCACTGGCGAACTGACCCTCAAATGCTCCTCGCTGCGATTACTGAGCAAATCGCTTGTGCCTCTTCCTGAGAAATGGCACGGCTTGCAGGATGTTGAGGCACGCTATCGTCAACGGTATCTCGATCTCATCGTCAATCCGCAGGCGCGTGAGACCTTTCGCAAGCGAGCAAAAATTATTGAAATTACCCGTCGTTTCTTTCAGGAGCGTGATTTTATTGAAGTCGAGACGCCCATGATGCAAAGTGTGGCCGGCGGGGCTTTGGCGCGCCCATTTATGACGCATCATAACGCGTTGGACATCGACCTCTATTTACGCATCGCACCGGAACTCTTTCTGAAGCGATTGGTGGTAGGAGGGTTCGATCGCGTGTTTGAGTTGGGCCGCAATTTTCGTAACGAAGGAATTTCGACCAGGCACAATCCTGAATATACGATGCTAGAATTCTACCAGGCTTACGCCACCTATGAGCATTTGATGACGCAGACTGAAGAGTTATTTGCGCGGCTCGCGCAAGAGGTGCATGGGAGCGTACGAGTCACTTATGGTGATTATGAGATTGATTTCTCCCCCCCGTGGCGACGACTCGGATTGAAAGAAGGCGTGTGTGAATACACGGGCTTGTCTTTACAGGAGGCAGGCCAGGAAGAGACGGTGCGGGCTAAAGCCCATGAGCTTGGCATCCATCCACCAGCCTCAGCCCCGTTAGGTAAGGTGCTTGAAGAGATATTCGGTGCCGTTGTTGAGTCCCACCTCATCCAACCGACCTTTGTGGTGAGCTATCCCGTAGAAGTGTCCCCCTTAGCGCGGCGCAATAACGTCGATCCTCGTTTCGTTGATCGGTTTGAGCTGTACATTGCCGGACGTGAAATCGCTAACGCGTTCTCAGAGTTAAATGATCCAGAGGATCAGCTTCAGCGGTTTGTGGAGCAATTGCGCGAGCGTGAGGCAGGGGACCAAGAAGCACACGCGCTTGATGAAGACTATGTCCGCGCACTGGAGTTTGGGCTCCCGCCGACCGCTGGGGAAGGCATCGGCATTGATCGGCTCGTCATGTTGCTGACCAACTCGCCGTCCATACGTGACGTGATTCTGTTTCCACAGATGCGACCAGAGAAAAAATAGTGTCTAGGTTCGTAATCGGGAGGCTGGTACAATGCGGGTAGAGGTGAGGGGTATTATGAGGAATCGGGGGTTATGTCACTCGAACCGGTTGTAGAAGCTGAAGCCAAGGACATGCGAGACGCGACTCCTCCACTCCAGGCTCTAGTATTTGATCGCAAGCCCTTCTTTTCTTTGCCATACGAACTGTTCGTGAGTCTTCGCTATCTTCGGGCGAAGCGAAGCGAGCGGTTCATTTCGTTGATTACTTTTTTCTCTACGCTCGGCGTGCTGTTGGGGGTTATGACGCTCAACATCGTGCTTGCCGTCATGACCGGTTTTGAAGAAGACCTGCGCAATCGCATCTTAGGTTTTAATCCCCACATTGTGGTGTCGAGTTTGAGCAGCACTATTACGGACTACAAGGCCACGGTTGAGAAAGCGAAACAGGTGCCAGGGGTGATCACTGCAACGCCTGTTGTGTATGGCCAGGTGATGGTCAGCTCACGGCAAAGAGTGTCGGGCGTTGTGGTGCGGGCAGTCGAGCCGGAGCTTGCCAGCTCAGTGGTCAATGTCATTGCCCATATCGCAGTCGGCTCGCTGGACGATATCGGAAAAGAACGAGATATCTCAGTGAGTGAGGGGACAGGTACGCGTGATGTTCGTCTCTCTGGGATCATCATCGGTGAAGAGCTGAGGAAACAACTTGAGGTGCAAGTCGGGGAACCTATCAGTCTCGTGTCCCCATTACAGACCACCCCTGGGCCGTTGGGGATGGTGCCGAAGGTGAAACGATTTTTTGTTGCTGGTGCGTTCAAGTCCGGTATGGTCGATTACGACAGTACGCTGATCTACATGGGGTTGGCAGACGCGCAGAAATTTTTCGATATCGGCGACCGGGTGACGGGAATTGAAGTCCGTGTCCAACACCCCTACGACGCTCCAGAGGTCGCGAACGCTTTGCAATCGCAACTTGGTATTACCTACACCGCTCGTGATTGGACGAGGATCAACAGCAATATCTTTGCTGCCCTGAGGTTGGAAAAATTCGTCTACTCTCTGGTGATTCTGCTTATCGTGTTGGTTGCTGCGTTCAATATCATTGCGACGTTGATTATGGTCGTGATGGAGAAACGCAAAGATATCGCCGTGCTCAAATCGATTGGTGCGACCAGCAAATCGATTAGTCGTATCTTTATTTTTAAGGGATTTGTGATCGGTGCGGTGGGAGCGCTCTTAGGCACCGTTCTGGGGTATGTAGTGTGTTGGATGATGCAGGAAGGGTATATTCGCGTGCCGTTGCCACCCGATGTGTTTTACGTCAACACCGTCCCGATCAAAATTTACCCGGAGAATTTTCTCATTGTCGGAGTGGCCGCATTACTCATCTGTTTGTTGGCGACAATCTATCCGGCACGCCAAGCGGCAAAGTTATCGCCAGTCGAAGTGATCCGTTATGAATAAGTTCAAAGTTTAAGGTTCAAAGTTCAAGGTTTAAAGTCTTTTTCTACTGGCTACTGGCTACTGACTACTGACTACTCTCTTGAGGTATCTGTGTCCGAAGTTCTGATCCGCGCCGAACAACTCGGCAAACGTTACGGTGATAGCGAACATCCTGTACGTGTGTTTGCCGAGCTAGACCTCGTCGTTCACCGACGTGAACGAGTGGCGATCATTGGCGAGTCGGGAGTTGGAAAAAGTACGCTCCTCCATATCCTTGGAACCTTGGATCGGCCTACTGAGGGCAAGGTCTTTCTTGGTGGGCACGATTTTTTTGCCTTACCGGAACCGGAACTTGCCTCACTGCGCAATCGGGAGATCGGCTTTATCTTTCAGTTTCATCACCTCATGCCAGACTTTACTGCACTCGAGAACGTGATGATGCCGATTTTGGTTGCTGGGGCGAATTGGCCGGAAGCACGGAAACGTGCCTCGGAGATGCTACAACGGGTGGGCTTGGCTGACCGCATGACCCATCGTCCAGGAGAACTCTCAGGCGGAGAGCAACAGCGGGTGGCGGTGGCCCGTGCGTTAGTGTTGCGTCCTCGTGTTATCCTGGCCGACGAGCCGACCGGGAACCTTGATTCGGCAACCGGCGAGAGCATATTGCGATTGCTGCTTTCGCTCAATCACGAACTTGGAGTGACGATGATCATTGTCACGCACAGTGAAAAACTTGCAGCGGCAATGGACCGGACGTTACGCTTGACCGGCGGCAAGCTCGTTGATGTGACAGTGGGACACCAGTAGTCAATCAACTTACAGCGGTTTGCATTTGCCCGGAGGTGTCGCTCTTGGGTTCCCTCGCCCCAGTCTCTTTTTATCTTCGGTGACTGGTGCGGTCCCCAGTGCGGAACTGTGACCAGATAACCGAGAACCGGGGCGCGGAACTGAGAGTGACTCTGTCGTCGTCGAGAGCGTGAAAGCAAGAGCATGAAAAAAGTGTTCACGGAGAGGTGCCACTTATTGACACGAGCCTTCTAATGGGTGACCCCTAATTTCCCCCTATTTCTCCGGTGAATTTCCATCTTGACACTTCACCTCCATGCCAGTACGACAAACAGCATAAGAGGACGGAGTCACAAAATGGTCGAGATTACGATTGCAGTACCGGAAGAGCTTGCCGAGCGGCTCGCGAGAGTAAGAGACCGTCTTCCTGAGGTACTAGCCCGAGGGCTCGAAGAACCATCCTTCGCTCCCACGGAAATATATCGCTACGTTTTAACCTTCCTGGCGCGTACTCCAACTCCGCAAGCGATCCTGGACTTTGATCTCACTCCGACCATGCAGGAACGTGCGAGCGAACTCCTCGAAAAGAACCGGGCAGGTCAACTCACGCCACAGGAAGCGGCCGAATTGGATGAGCATATCCATATCGACAACTTACTCTCGATGCTGAAGACGAAAGCGTTACGAACCCTACAAGCGGTTGTATAATGGCAACCGCACTACCGCGTGATCTGCGTAGCTCCGTAGTCGGGCGGACGCATAGCCAGTGCGAATATTGTCAGAAGCCAGATGACCGAGGAATCAACCCGCATCGTCATGAGGTCGATCACATCCTTGCAACGAAACATGGCGGCAGAATAGAATTAGAAAATCTTGCGTATGCCTGTTTCCATTGTAACCGTTACAAAGGCGCTGATATCGCATCCCTTGATCCCCAAACCAACGAACTCGTACGACTCTTTAATCCCCGAACGCAGAACTGGGTTGACCATTTTCTCCTGCAGGAGGACGGGGTAATTCTTTCTCGGACAGCGGAAGGCCGTGCAACTACTCAGCTACTCCATGTAAACGACCCTGAACGAACACAGGTTCGTGCCGACTTATAGCGATTTTCAAATGTAAGCGATCTCAGGTATCATGAGCGTCATGAGAGCCTATCCTACAGAGCTACGTAGTCGCGTGGTGGCCGCGGTGGAACAAGACGAGCTGACGATTGCGGAGATTGCCAGT
>JAYVFX010000322.1:0-12657 GCA_043772795.1 Deltaproteobacteria bacterium | reverse complement strand
ATCGTAGGGGGCGCAGCATGCTGCGCCCCCTACACCAGAGGATTCCAGAGCACGCTGAGGGCAGGTGCCAGCTTTATGAGAATGCCAATGTCATGTGATTCGATTTGAGGTTGCTACGCAAGTGAAGAGAATTACTCTGACATCTGATAGCCCAGAGTTCTACCATGAACGCACTGCACGATCGGCTTGAAGCGCTATTCTCCATCAGTAGTGAAATCTCTTCTACTCTCCAGCTTGAAGAAGTTCTCCAACGTGTGGTTGCTCATGCCTGTCGGCTCATGCAAGCGCGTATTGCGTCGCTCCTGCTGATCGATAAAGACGGCGGAGTGCTGCGCCCTGCGGCAACGTACGGGGCAAGTGACGCGTATCTCGCTCTGCCAGATCGTGATGTGACTGCAAGTCTAACCGGTGAAGTCATCAAAAGTGGCCGGCCTCTCTATATTCCAGATGTTCGTGCAGAAGGTCGCGCGCCACTTGCTGAATTGGCACGCGAAGAAGGCTTATGTACACTGCTCTCAGTTCCACTCCGTACCAAAACCGATATTATCGGCGCACTTAACGTGTACACAACAGAGTTGCGTCACTTCGATGCGAGCGACATTCACCTCTTAGCTTTACTCGCCAACCAATCAGCCATTGCCATCGAGAATGCACGGCTACATGCTGAAGAAATGGAAGTGCGCGAGCGTTTACGGCAATCAGAAAAACTCGCCGCACTCGGCAAGCTCTCAGCGGGGTTAGCTCACGAGCTGCGGAATCCGCTGAACACGATCAGCATGCTCATGTACGCCATGACCCAAGAAATGCCGCCAGACGGGCCATGTGGTGCAGACCTCCGCATTGTTCAGGGAGAGCTGCGCCGCATGTCGTTGCTGATTGAGCAGTTCCTCGAATTTGCTCGCCCACAACCACCCCATTTCCAACGCGACCGCCTCGACGAAATCATGGAGGAAACGCTCCTCCTCATTGGCCCCGAAGCACGGACACGCGGGGTCACCATTCACAAAGAGTGGGAAAAAATCTTACCTGCGGTCTGGGTCGATGGGGCGCAAATCAAACAGGTCTTTCTCAATCTCTTGCTGAATGCCTTACAGTCCATGTCAAAAGGGGGAACACTGACTGTGCGACTGCACGTCAGTGGTGGCAGTCTCCTCGCCGCAATTGCCGACGAAGGGGTGGGTATTCCTCCAGAAATGCGCGCGAATCTCTTCGAGCCATTTTTTACCACCAAAGTCGGAGGTACCGGCCTCGGACTGTCGATCTCGCAACGCATCGTCGAAGGGCATAACGGTCGGCTGCGGCTCTTCTCACAACCAGACGTCGGCACCACAGCGGTGGTACGGCTACCTTTATAAGAAAGGGACAAAGGGTCAACGGCGAAAAGGGGAAATGGCGAAAAAGGAAAAATCAGATTGAAGAAGGACCTCAATCCATTTCCCCCTGTGTCTTAAAAACGTATGGAGAAGATTCTCGTCGTCGACGACGAACGCAACGTTCATTACTCGTTTCGTCGAGTGCTAGGGAACGAATATGAGGTTATCTCCGCCTTCTCTGGGAAAGAAGCCTCTCAGTATCTGCTTGACGAGGCTTTGTTGCTTGTGCTCTTAGACGTGCGTATGCCTGGGGAAAGCGGACTTGATACGCTTCAGGAAATCAAACGCCTGCGGCCAGAACTGCCGGTGATCATGATGACCGCCTTCGCCTCGGCGGAAACTGCGATCCGTTCAACGACGTTCGACGCCGAAGATTACCTCATCAAACCGCTTGACGTTGATAACCTGAAGCACGTAATCGCTACTATCTTGCAGCGACGGCGACCTCAGCCTGCTGCCCCAGCATCCTCGGTTGAAATGCCACTTCCTGGCGCCATTCCTATGCTCGGTCATAGTCGCGCCATGCAGGAGGTCTATAAGATTATCGGGAAAAGTGCCGTGCGTGACGTAACGGTCTTGATCACCGGAGAAAGTGGTACAGGCAAAGAGTTGATTGCCCGAGCCTTACATGCCTACTCTGATCGGTTGCAAGGGCCGTTTCTTGCCATCAACTGTGCAGCGATTCCCGACACGCTATTGGAAAGCGAATTGTTTGGCTACGAACGTGGGGCATTTTCTGGAGCAGTCGAAGCCCGTCCAGGGAAATTTGAGCTCGCCCACGGTGGCACCCTATTTCTTGATGAGATTGGGGACATGCCTATCCTCTTGCAAGCGAAGCTCCTCCGCGTGTTACAGGAGCGCGAGTTGTACCGGCTCGGTGCCCGTGAATCGCGACGGATTGATGTGCGTATTATCGCTGCGACGAACCAAGAACCAGAAGGCTTGATCCGAGATGGCCGCTTTCGTGAGGACCTGTACTATCGGTTGAACGTGGTACGTATCTCCCTCCCACCGTTACGCGAGCGGGGAGAGGACATTGCCTTACTCGCCGATTATTTTCTTGAGAAGCACCGGCAAAACAATCCTCAAGGACCACGTGGATTCTCCGAAAATGCACGTCAACAACTGCTTGCCTACTCCTGGCCCGGAAACGTCCGAGAGCTAGAAAACGTCATTGCTCAAGCAGTGATAAACGACCGCAGTGGGGTAATCACGGCTGAGAATCTCACCTTGAATGGCGACCTCCTCCAAGACGAAAGTCACTCGACAGAACCTACCAATTCAGCAGCGGTAACACTTGATACGATCTTTGACCAGAAAGCAGGGAACGTCTTTGCTGCTACGGAACGCTTGTTGATTACCAAAGCGCTCCAACGAACGCGGCAGAATCAAGTGCAGGCGGCACGCCTCCTTGGGATTAGCCGGAACGTGCTTCGCGACCGTATGAAGCGGTATCAGCTTCTCAACGTTGATTAGCACTCATCTCTAAATCTCCCGGGCGCTTGCGGGTACTACCAAAATGGCATTATTATAAATGCCATATGGCACAGCCACATACAGACACAACAACTGAGGTCGCATCTCTCTTTGGTGGGAAAAAGATTTTGAAACGAGCTGTTGCGGAACCTCACGAGATGAGAGAGGCCGTGCGTGAGGGCTTCCCGTTTCAAGCGTTTGAGTCCTTTGTAAAGACCATGGGAATCCCATTGGCAGCAGTAACGAAGGCATTAGGAATCGCCCCGCGAACTCTTGCGCGACGCAAGGGGCGACACGCGCTCTCTCCAGAAGAATCCGACCGGTTGTATCGTCTGGCGCGGGTAACCCTCATGGCAATTCAAGTCTTAGGGACGCATGAGAAGGCGAAACAATGGCTTGAACGACCGAACCGTGCCCTCGGAGGGGAAGCACCATTACACCTCCTCGACACTGATATTGGCGCCCATCAGGTCGAGACCATCCTTGGCCGCATCGATTACGGAATCTTCAGCTAGTGATTGTTTGGCGCTTGTGCCGGCACCGACACGCGAACCGGCCGCTCGATGGGGAAGGAGCGCGCCTCTACGGTGGGCGGTGGAACTATCCTGGAACAGCAGTCGCATATACGACAGAAACTCTGGCCCTTGCTGCCCTAGAAGTGCTTGTGCACGTCGATCATGATCTCGCCCCTACTGACTTGGTGGCCATTCCGATAGACATTCCTGCAGGAATTCGTGCCGAAGAGATACGGCCCTCCGAACTGCCTCAACATTGGCGACGTACTCCTGCCCCCGAACAAGAACAAGAGGTAGGAACAGCTTGGATACGCCGAGGAAACAGCCTATTGTTGCGTGTCCCGTCGATTGTGATCCCGGAAGAACATAACTATTTAGTAAACCCGGCTCATGTGGATTTTCCTCGACTGCGGGTGGGGAAGCCGCGGAGGTTCGACTTTGATCCGCGCTTATTCAAAGGGCAGAGACGGTAGAAGCCATAGAAACATCCCACTGAAGTGCCTCTATCTAATCCCAAAATCACCTGCTGCTCCAGCAACACCCTGACTTCTCCCCTGCCTTCGCCTTAACCACTCTTTGCACTGCGTCACTACCCTACATAACCGAACGAAGAACATTTTCGTTGTTTTTCCTCTGAGTTATCCCTCTCCTACACTGATCACTCTCATCGGCACAGCTCTTGCTCTCTGAGGACTGGTGGCACTATGCCGTCACGGTCAGTGCCACCAGAGAAGGAGGTTGTTGCCGCGCATGAAAAATAGCAAACCCAAGACGCAATCACTGTCGCGTCGTCAGTTTCTGCAAGTCTCAGGCATGACAGCATTGCTCGCCGGGCTGCCGACACAATGGGCCGGTCGCGTCTTTGCGTCTGATGCTCCGGAGACGCCGCAGATCCGTATCGGCATTATTGCTCTCACTGATTGTTCATCGATCGTGATGGCCTACGAAAAAGGCTTCTTCAAAGAGCACGGTCTTGATGTCACCGTCTCAAAGGAAGCCTCGTGGGCGGTGATTCGAGACAAATTACAACTCGGTGAAAACCATGCGACACACATGCTGTACGGCATGCCGTACGCCTCAACCATGGGCCTTTTCGGCGCACCAGTAAAGCCGATGATCATCCCCTGGGTCATCAACTACAACGGTCAGGCGATCACCCTCAGTAAAGAGCTGAAAGACAAGAGCATTCACACGGCCAGCGATCTAAAAAAATTGCTTGATGAAGAAAAAGGGGCAGGAAAAGAACCGCGGACATTTGCCATGACTTTTCCTCCAGGCACGCATGCGATGTGGATTCGTTATTGGCTCGGGGCAGGCGGAATCAACCCGGATAAAGACGTTTCGCTGATTACTATTCCACCACCACAAATGATCGCCAATATGAAAGTCGGCAAGATGGATGGCTTCTGCGTTGGCGAACCGTGGAACGCTCGTGCCATCGCCGATGGCATCGGTTTCACCGCAACAACCACGCAAGCGATCTGGCCCAATCACCCCGAGAAAGTGTGCGCTTTTACCGCCGAGTTTGCCGACAAGAATCCAAAGACCGTTAAAGCCGTGCTGAAAGGACTCCATCAGGCGAGTGAGTTCATTGACAAGTTGGAGAATAGACCTGAAGTCGCGGAGATTGTCTCTCGTCCCTCCTATATCAACTGCCCCAAAGAAATTATTCTCGGTCGATTGCTGGGGAAATACGACTACGGCGACGGTCAAGGTGAGCACGAGGATAAAGATTACATGCGGTTCTCTGAACGCGGAGTCAACTTCCCGTGGAAATCACACGGCGTGTGGTGGCTGAGTCAATTTCGTCGCTGGGGTATGGTGAAAGGCACTCCCGATTATCAAGGTATTGTCAATAAAGTGCATCGCCCAGACATTTATCGCGAAATCGCCAAAGAAATGGGCGTTACCGCACCAGCCGAGGATACGAAGCCAGAGAAACTGCTTGATGGTGTGTCCTTCGACCCGGCTAAACCGGACGAGTACGCCAAGGCGTTCACAGTGAAGAACATTATGGAAGTGTGAGGAAAAGTAGTCAGTAGTCAGTAGTCAGTAGAAAAACACGGAAAAGGAACACAGAGATGACGTACGGACAACGATTAAAGGCATTGGGGTTTCCTCTCATCGGGATCGCCAGTGTGGTGGCATTGTGGTCGCTGCTTAGCGCTACTGTCGCGCCTGATCTTCCCTCGCCACTGCGAAGTTGGGACGAATCCAAACGGTACATTCTCGACCCGTTCTTCAAAGAAGGAGAGATGAACCAAGGAATCGGGCGGCTCGCCTATTACAGTCTCATCCGTGTCGCCCAGGGCTATTTCCTCGCGATCCTGATCGGAACTCCGCTCGGGTTTCTCCTCGGGCTCTCGCGTAATTTCACGCAGGCCTTTGAACCACTCATCCAGATTCTCCGTCCTATTTCCCCACTCGCCTGGTTGCCGTTAGGACTCATTCTCTTCCAACGTTCCGAGCCGGCTGCCTTGTTCACGATCGCTATCTGCTCCATGTGGCCAACAGTGATTAACACTGCGGTCGGTGTCCGTAATATCAATCAAGACTATCTGAACGTTGGCCGTGTCTTACGGCTATCACGCTGGCAGATGCTGACCAAAATTATCGTTCCCGCCACACTCCCTTACCTATTCACCGGGTATCGGCTGAGTCTCGGAATCGCGTGGCTGGTGATCGTCGCCGCGGAAATGCTGACTGGCTCGGCTGGCGTCGGTGGCTTCTTGTGGCAAGAGTACAACAGCCTTGTGTACTCCCACATCATTCTGGCGATCATCACAATCGGTGTAGTCGGCTACATCCTTGACCGATTCATGGCGATGGCCGAACTCCGGTTTCAACGGGTATAGGGCCTATGAATCTACTTGAACTCCGAAAGGTTGAAAAAAGCTTCCCTGGACGCGAGGTCCCGGTCCTGGCAGATATTAACCTCAGCATCCCCGAAGGGCAGTTTACCGCAATTGTCGGATGTTCTGGCGCGGGAAAAACCACGCTCGTCTCGTTGATCGCGGGACTCACTATCCCTGACCGTGGTGAGGTAACCTTCGCCGGCCAACCATCACGAGAGCCCGGACCAGAACGCGCTCTCGTGTTTCAGAATTACTCGTTGTTACCCTGGCTCACCGTCCTTGAGAACCTCACCTTAGCAGTGAAAGCTGCTTCCCCAGGCTTAGGGCGGAAAAGTATCATTGACCATGCGCAGTATTTTGTTGACCTCGTCAAACTCTCCGCCGCAGTCAGTAAGCGACCCCGTGAGTTGTCCGGTGGCATGCGGCAACGCGTCGCGCTCGCTCGCGCCCTGGCAATGGAACCGCGTATGCTGCTGCTTGATGAGCCACTCAGCGCACTCGATGCACTCACGCGTGCGACGATGCAAGATGAACTAGCGCGTATCTGGGGCGAGGCAAAAACCACTGTCATCATGGTCACAAATGACATTGATGAGGCAATCTTGCTCGCGGACTGCGTCTATCCGCTAACTCGTGGGCCACGCGCAACTCTGGGCCAGGCGATTCCTGTTGCCCTTCCACGGCCACGTGTCCGTACCGGACTGAGTCTCAATCCCGAGTACCAACACGCACGGCGCGAGATTATTCGTTCTCTGCAAGGCGTGAAAGACCATGAGCCCGTGGTGAACGTCGTGCAACAACAAGTGAACTCTTTCATAACCCAACCCCTAACACCTAACCCCCAGAACCTATGAGCACCGTCATGATCGATATTTGGCAGCTGCGCAAAGTCTACGACACGCCAACCGGTCCAGCAGTGATTGTTGATGACTTCACCCTCAAAGCAAAAGAAGGCGAGTTTATTTGCGTTATCGGTCACTCTGGGTGTGGCAAATCGACGGTCCTCTCGATTGTCATGGGTCTCAACGAACCAACCTCTGGCAACGTCATCGTCGCTGGTAAAGAAGTGACAGGCCCTGGCCGTGATCGTGGTGTCGTCTTTCAGACCGCAGCACTCCTTCCCTGGATGACGGTGCGTGACAATTTGTTGTTAGCGATTGGCCAGCAGAGTAGCCACGCAACCAAGAAAGAGCGCGAACAGCTCGCTGACCGGTATTTAACGCAAGTCGGTCTCGAAGGCCAAGGCGATCGGATGCCTGAAGAACTGTCGGCTGGCATGCGCCAACGAGTAGGAATTGCCCGTGCCTTTGCGGTAGAACCGGGGGTGTTGTTGCTGGATGAGCCGTTTAGTTTACTCGATGCCTTTACACGCATGGAGTTGCAGGATCAACTCATCGATCTGTGGGAGCGTACGCGCAAAACCGTGATGATGGTCACACACGATGTCGATGAAGCGTTGCTGCTCGCAGATCGTATTGTGATGATGACAAATGGCCCTGCAGCTCGCATCGGTGGCATTCTTGAAGTGCCACTCCCACGTCCACGCAAACGCGACCGTCTCCTCGAAGATCCTGCGTATTATCCCGCCCGCGATCAACTGCTGACATTTCTTGAGACCGGTGTCCCTCCAGCTCCGAACACGAACAGAAAGGATGCTAAAGATGAAGTCTCCCTGGCGTCGCCTTCCCTCGTTGGTCATACTGTTCGCAACGATCGTCTCTCCACACTTCAGTCACGCTGAAGTTCCCCTCACGCAAATCTCACCAAAACTTTCTGTTAGTGGTAGCCTCCGCATCCGCACAGAACTATGGGACTGGTTCGATCCCAAAGGGTCGTTCAATAATGATTATGTCTTCGCTTCTTTCGTTGGGCGCGGCGCGCTGCAGTGGAAAGATGACAACTTCGACGTTATGGTGGAAGCGCAAAATTCCTCACTTCTTGGTCTCCCCGATAAAGCCGTGGCACCAGCACCGCAAGGCTCGCTCGGCCTTGGTGCCGTCTATTTTGCCCACAATCGTCGTGACAACGACTCCCATTTCTTCCTCAAGCAGGGTTTTGTTTTGTTCAAAAATCTGAGGTTAGAAGGATTGACGCTAAAAGGTGGCCGCTTCGATTTTTCCGAAGGAAACGAGGTCCTCACCAAGGAGCCAACCCTCGATTGGTTAAAGAATGTACGGCTCTCGCAACGGTTGATCGGCCCGTTTGGCTGGTCGCACGTGGGTCGATCGTTCGATGGTGGCGTCGCTAGCCTCACCCATGGACCAATGAATCTCACTGTGATGGCATCACATCCGACTCAAGGCGGTTTTGATTTACAAGGGATGAAAGAGATGAACGAGATTGATTTGCTGTATACCTCGCTCAATCTTACTCGCCCATCGTTTGCCGAGAATAGCGACGCACGTTTCTTCTACATCTATTACAAAGACGACCGTGGTTTGTTGAAATCCGACAATCGCCCACTGGCAGTACGTCAAAAAGACAAGGGCCATATTGATGTGCATACGGAAGGTGGGCACATCATTTCCGTGTTTCCGACTGCGGCTGGTCCGGTCGACGTACTGGCGTGGGGAGCCCTGCAACAAGGTGATTGGGGAACGCTCAACCACAATGCCTGGGCGTGGGACCTAGAAATAGGGTGGCAGCCGAGCATGCTACCATGGAAGCCGTGGTTACGGATTGGTTACGGTCGTTCATCAGGTGACGACAACCCCAAAGACAATGACCATGGAACATTCTTCCAACTGCTTCCCACCGCTCGTATTTACTCGTTCTCGACATTCTATAACTTGATGAATAACGAAGATGGCTTTGCGCAATTAATTCTTCGTCCTCTTCCTGGTCTCGTATCACGCACTGATTTCCACAATATTCGCATCAATGAAGCGCGGGACCTGTGGTACCAAGGGGCAGGAGCAACACTCTCAGATCGCAACGTTGGGTTTGGCTTTCCCGGACGACCGGTCTTCGGCAAACGCAGCCTGTTCAAGGTCATTGAGACTTCGCTCAGTTACGACGTGAACAAGTTCATCAACCTCAACGTCTACTACAGCCACCTCTTCGGCGGGAGTGTCGTTCGCTCAATCTTCGCCGGGGATCAGGCTGACTTCGGCTATGTAGAAGTGCTGTTCAAGTTGTGAGGCGGAGGAACGGTTTCTTCGCGTCTCCTCAGCTTTACCTTGTTCCATCTCAACTCGTCTTCCTCACCGAGAAATATTCATTCTCTGCCACCGATTGACACCTGAACCACCAGAGGTACCATGTCAGGCACTGGAAGTACCCTGCCAATCAACCAGCAGAGGAGGATGAGCTATGAACGGATCACAAGAAGTGATTAAAATGCTCAATGCATTGCTCCAGGGAGAACTGGGAGCTATCAACCAATATTTTTTGCATGCTTCGCTGTGTAAGAAATGGGGCTACCTGCGTCTCTACAAGACGATTTATGACGAATCTATCGAGGAGATGAAGCATGCCGAGCAGTTGATCGATCGCATCCTCTTCCTCGAGGGCGCACCAACCGTGAGGGACGCGATAAAGGTCACGATAGGGAAAAACGTAAAAGAGATTCTTGAAAATGATTTAGCGTTAGAGAAGGGAGGATTGCCTGAATTGCGCAAGGGAGTTGCGCTGTGCCTCGAACAGGCTGATACCGGCACACGAGAACTTATCGAACATATTCTGGTGAGTGCGGAAGAGCATATCCACTGGCTTGAGTCGCAAACGTTTTTGATACAGCAAGTCGGCTACGAGAATTACTGCGCTCAGCACATCCAACCGGCTTGAGTCTTACTTTCCTTGTAGATGGCGTCATCCTGAAAGTCAGAGAGAGGGCGAGACATCTGTCACCCTTGTCCACTTTCCCAGTCAAGCCTCTCCTGTTCTGCTTTTCGGAGTGACTCCCGAGAAGTCCCCAGCCGGAGGGCTCCACACAAACGGTCAACTGCCTTTTGGCAAGCAGTGCTAGAGGAATGTTCTTTCACATAGAGACGCTCCACCGCCGTCACAAGCGCGGTTTGGTGATCAGTGAATCGCCCTTCTCGAATCAGTTCGTCAAGCTGATTCACTGTGCGGTTTGGCAGATGAATGGGAAGACCTTGCATGTTTTCTGTACTAGGCATCTGTTCACCCTTTGCCTCTGAGAAATAGCACCTGGAACCACGTTCCGCTACTCAACACTCGTTAGCGGAAGCGAAGGGCTCAGGGTGACGCTTCTGCTGTGTCACTCTCGTTGTGGCCTGATTTATTTCCCTTGCCTGAAATTTCACCTCTTACTGTCTCTCCAACAACAGCTCTCGCCAACGCTGCAATCCGCAAGGTAAAAATCCCCTGACTTTTCACTACGACTCTGACCCCGGCGAGATGGCATAGTTCCTGCTCTACTAGGAATCAGAGCGTACGATGCGCTGATGCCCACGGGAGGAGATCCCCTCAATACTCCTCCCCATGACCAGGAGACGGTGTTCCCTCCGCCGTCTCCTGCCCTCCTAACGGAGGAAAAGGAGCCATAGGTAATGTCCACTGCTCACCGCGAACGACTGGTTGTGATTGGCAATGGCATGGCTGGCGCACGGGTTGTCGAAGAAATCTTGCAACGCGACGCTCAGCGCTTCAGCATTACCATGTTCGGCGCGGAACCCTATGGTAATTATAATCGTATTCTCCTCTCCAACGTATTGAATGGTTCGCAAAAAATGGAGGCGATCTTTCTTAATCCTCTCGCCTGGTACGAAGAGAATCACGTCAAGTTACACGCTGGCGTCAAAGCGATGTTGATCGATCGTTCGCAGCGAGTCGTCATCGGTAACGCCTTACACCGAGACGCATCTCCCTACGGTTTAGAGGGTTATGACCCGCATGGACGTTACATCGAAGAAACATACGACAAAATTATTATCGCAACCGGCTCTCGCCCTTTTGTCCCCCCGCTCGAAGGGATGGGTAAACCAGGGACGTTCCTCTTCCGCACGCTCGACGATTGCGAACAGATTGCTGAGTACGCAAAAAGCTGTCGCAAAGCTGTGGTGGTCGGTGGTGGTCTGTTGGGTCTCGAAGCAGCCAGAGGCCTTCTCACCCACGGGGTCGAAGTAACGGTCATTGAGGCACTGCCTCAACTCATGGCTGCGCAACTCGACCCCGAGTCGGGTGAGATGCTGAAGACGACGATCGAGCAGATGGGCATTCGCGTCCTTCTGGCAAAGTTTTCTTCTCAGATTCTCGGCGAGGAACGTGTCACTGGCATACAGTTCAACGATGGCAGCACGCTTGACACTGATATGATCGTGATCAGCGCTGGCATTCGCCCGATCACGGAAATTGCCAAGGATTCAGGCCTGACTGTCGAGCGCGGCATTGTCTGTGATGACCAAATGCATACTAGCGATCCTGACATCTTTGCTGTCGGTGAATGTGTTCAGCACCGGGGGGTCATCTATGGTTTGGTTGATCCGATTTGGCAACAAGCAAAGACCATTGCCGACGTGTTAACGGAAACCAATCCACGGGCTGCTTATCAAGGGTCAAAGCTTGCGACCAAACTGAAAGTGATGGGCGTCGAACTTGCGTCGATGGGTGATGCCAAAGCTGTTCAGCCTGGCGATGAAGTGGTGGTCTATCGCGAGCCGTCACGTGGTGTCTACAAGAAGATGGTTATTCGCGACCAGAAACTGATCACTGCTATTCTCTTAGGCGAAACCGACACGGCCGGTGTACTTACCCAGATATTCACGCTCGAAGCCGCAGTACCGGAACGACGGGCAGATCTCTTGTTCGGCACGTCGAGTGGTGCACCAATCCTGTCGGTATTCGATCTGCCGGATCAAGCGCAGATTTGTAACTGCAATGGCGTCGCCAAAGGAAAAATCAAAGACGCGATTATGATCGGCAAGTGCAAATCCGTCTCGAAAGTCGGCGTACACACCAAAGCAGGCACCGGCTGTGGCAGCTGTAAAAGTCTGATTCTGCAATTGTTGGAGGTCTACGCAGGCGAAGTGCAAGACGATCCGAGTGAGCACTACTACGTCCCCGGGGTTCCTCTCACCAAGCCAGAGTTGATTGCCGCCATCAAAGCGCAAGGCTTGAAGAGTGTCAGTGCGGTGTTTCGTGCGCTCGCTGGTGGTAAAGAAGAGCCGGGGAGTAAACCTGGACTTGCTTCGCTACTCAAATCTCTCTGGCCGCACGACTACGACGATGAGCGAGACGCACGCTTTATCAACGACCGTGTCCATGCCAACATTCAACGCGACGCCACGTTCAGCGTCGTCCCACGGATCTACGGTGGAGTGACTTCAGCCGCCGAACTCAAACGCATTGCCGAAGTCGCGGAAAAATACCGCGTCCCGCTGGTCAAGTTTACCGGTGGTCAACGCATCGACCTGCTGGGCATCAAGAAAGAAGATCTCCCATCTGTATGGAAAGATCTCGGCATGCCCAGTGGCC
>JAYVFX010000321.1:0-16518 GCA_043772795.1 Deltaproteobacteria bacterium | reverse complement strand
GGGGGAGCCGGGGTTGAGGTTGGTCGCCATAACCCCCAGAGTTTGCAGAGAGTTGTGGCTCTCTGCTACCCCCGACCGATTTACGCGCAGGCTTCAGTTAACTGAGAGAGAGCACAAGGAGAGACGCATTGGTGAACAGCGCGCGCAACGGCAAGGGCTCTGCGGGTTTAGGAGGGAGGTGTGCGGCAATATAGTCTCGCTCTGCTTGCCCGACACGGGGATGGGCATCCGGAGTGTCAGTCGCATACCACAGCCAGGCTACGGCCCATACGACTCCCAGGATCGCGTTGACATAGAAGACCGTCTGCCAGGAATGGTACAGGATGATCCAGGTCGTGAGCGGATACGCTATCATCTGCCCCACGGTGATCCCTGAGAGACTTACCGTCTGCGCCCGGCCGAACTCGGCGCGTGGAATCCAGCGGAAGTTGAGCGAGGTTAAGGCCGGAATCGTGACCGACTCAAACGCGCCGACCAGAAAACGCATCAGGAGCAGGACCATAAACGCGGACTGCCCGAGCGGGGTGAGCGCCGTAAAGAGGGAGAAACCGCAGAAGGCCAGCGCCAGGACTTTTCGCCCGCCCCAGCGATCGGCGATGACCCCGCCGGGAATTTGCAAGAGCGCGTAGCCAATGAGAAAGGCAGAAAAGACCAGACCGAACTGTCCCTTATCCCAACCGGTCTCCTTCATGATAACCGGCGCCGCCACCGAGATGTTGACGCGATCGATATAGTTGACCACGGTGCTGAGAAAGAGTAACCCGATCATGTTGTAGCGCACCGGCCATGCCATAGTCCCCCCTTTTATGGACCAGCTCGAACTCTGTTTTGCCTGCGGCTGCGAACGGCATTGCGTACCCTTTCCCTCTTTCTTATCTGTCCGTAGTCGCCCACCTCACAGGTTCACTGTTTCCCTATCCCGGTTTGAAAACTCACTAACTCCTTGTGAACCAGGACTTCCCCGCTCTGCAGGTCTGTCGTCGTGGCCTTTACCAAGCCAATCCCTGGGGCATACCACTCCTGATAGCGATACCCACTCCCGTCCCCGCGGTTCACCGTTCCCTCTACCGGTACACAATTTTTGTACTCACCCGCTTTGACAGTCACCGTTTCGCGCTTCTCTGGATGAATATGATAGGCGATATCCAGTCTCGCCGCCCTCGCCCAATGCTCTTCATCAACCGGCTTCCAGTCCGTGCCATCGACGTGTCGCCACAGGGGTAAGATGGGCGTCACCGCTTCTCCCAGGTTGCCGGTAGACACAAAGCTTGTGTGCTGGGGGTTGGAGTAGATATGCGCGGTATCCCGCACCAGGTAGCCCTCACGGAGATAGTACAGAACCGGCATAATATCTAGGGACGTATCGGTAGCTGCCGCGGGGTGGGTTTCCTCAACCAGTAGCGCCTCTTGCTTGAGGTCAGGAACATACTGCCGGCCTTTCACTTCAGCGTGTAGCTCTCCACCATGGGCATACGGCTTGCCCGAGAGCACATAGACCCAGCGTGTGCCTGAAGTATGAGGAAACAAGGGTACGACCTGTTCCCACCATTGATCTGTTGCTACCTTCGCGTCTGGGGATTCGGCAAGCGTCAGAGTACTGAGGCCGAAGAATACGCCGCTGACCACGAGTGCTGAGAGACTGAGTAACCGTTTCATGTGCTTTTCCTCCTTCATGAATCAGTTCAAGGACAGGTCAGGGCGCTTCAAAAGGATGCGACAATCGCTGATAAAAGACGTACGGCTCCACCACGTGTACGAGTCTGAGCGTGGCCTCGCTCCGCTCCGCTAATGTTATCGCTGAGCGGAATGCCGTCTCGCCACCAGCACGCAGATCATGCCCCACAAGAATTCGCTTGAGTTGACGCATAGTATTCCTCCCGTCTCGGTGTAGTGCTCGATCTTGTCAGGTTCCTTATCGTTGAAGGCAGCCGCTCCGAGTGCATTTTTGTTCTTTCTGTTCACACGACGGAGACTCCTCGTCTCTGGAGCTGTTCTCGCCAATCCACCGCCAAAGAGACCTCGCACGCACACTCCCTCCAGTAGCTGACGAACGTATCGACGTCTTCGTGATTCTGGGCTGTAAAGACGTGGAGGGTTGCTGCATACGTCCCCACTACCCGATACAGGCCGACCGTCTCAAACCCCGCTGGCTGGCGGTCGTTGAACCACGTGCGCGCTTTGGTCAGAAATTCTTGATCATCGAGTGCCCACTGAGGGATATTCTTCATCAGCGCCAGGTACAGCGGTCCCTTTCCTTTCTGCTTTACGATCTGTAGTCCACGTAGGGAGAAGAGTTCTCCCCAGTCCAATCCCAAAGAAATCTCAAAGGGAAACTCCCTCCAATACTCGATGAGCTTATCAATCTCCCGGCTATTGTTGGACTTGAAGATATAGACGGTCTGGGCCTGCATCCCGATGGCTCGGTAAATACTTACGGTCTCAAGCCCTGCTGGTTGGAGGTCGTTGAACCAGACACGTACTTTCTTCACAAATTCCGGATCATCCAATGCGTCTCCAGGCATATCTTTGACAAAGGCGATACGCAGCATATCCTGTGCTCCTTTCCAGTTTCTTAGGGAACGTCTTCCCCGGTGGCCGTACTTGGTCCCGACAGGGGTTGCTTGAGAATCTTTTTCGCCACTTGACTCGCCCTGGCTGCTGCAGTGACTGCTACCTCATACCGGCGCGCTGCGAGAGCGGCGTGCGCCAAGGAGAGTTCGGCCTCAGCATCCTGAAGGGCTTGAGGTTTCACCCCGGTATAGGCCCCACGGGCCACGGCGACATCGCCCTGAGCCCTATGGATAGTCAGGGCGGCGTGTTGGACAGAGGGGCCGCGGCGTATGGAGACTACTGCGATGAGAATCGCCAAGCTCACGGCAGCCAAGATAGACCACACCCAGAGTTTGCCCGGCGGCATAGAAAATTGTCGGCAAGCCCCCATGAGTTACTCCCTCAGTCAACTGGTCGCGCCTCCAGGCGCCACCTCGGCACTCTTGCGCGGGAACAGGAGCGACGCCAGGATAGAGAGCGCCAACAGTGCCGCTATCACTCCCAGCGAGATGCCAATGGGGATCTTGTACACGTCGGCGAGCACCATCTTCGTGCCGACAAAGCCCAGGACAGAGCCCAACCCATAGCGGAGATAGCAGAAGAGGCTCATCACGCCCGCCAACAAGAAGTAGAGCGACCGCAGCCCGAGAATGGCAAACACGTTCGAGGTGTACACAATGAAAGGGTCAGTGGTCACAGCGAAGATCGCGGGGACCGAGTCTACAGCGAAGATGACATCGGTACTCTCGACCGTCAAAAGCACGACCAAGAGGGGGGTGGCAAACCACTGCCCCTGGCGTCTGACAAAGAAGCGCTGCCCGTCGTACCGTTCAGTGACCGGCATGAGCCGCCGCAGCAGCTTGATCACCGGGTTGTCCTCTGGATGGACCGCGGTCTCTTCCTTCATGAGCATCTTGATCCCAGTGAAGACGAGGAACGCGCCGAACAGGTAGATGACCCAATGAAAGTGCTGTAACAGCGCCGCCCCGGCAGCAATGAAGAGGCCGCGCATGAGCAGCGCACCGAGAATGCCCCAAAAGAGTACTCTGTGCCGGTAGGCTTCTGGGACAGCAAAATACGAGAAGATCATGATGAAGACAAAGATGTTGTCCACGCTTAAGGAATACTCGATGAGATAGCCGGTGAGAAATTCGAGCGCTCGCACCGGTCCGCTGAAGTAATAGATGCCGGCGTTAAAGGTCAGGGCGAGGAGAATCCACACGAGGCTCCACAGGGCCGCCTCTTTTTTGGTGACGACGTGGGCGTCGCGGTGGAACACCCCCAGGTCAAGAATCAGCATGCCCAGCACGAAAACGGTAAAGATGATCCAAGGCCATATGGTTGAGGTCATCGCCCCACTCTACCTTCTGTTGCTCCTGAGAAGTGCGTCCGACGTGAATTGTCGTCAGGCTCAGCCCGCTGCCCAGCCAGTGTCTGCAGGCGAGCGATGCGTTCTTCCAGCGGCGGATGGGTGCTGAACAGTCGCATCAGCGACCGCCCAGACAACGGATTGACGATAAAGAAGTGCGCGGTCTGGGGCGAGGCGTCCAGCGGAGTCCGTTCAGAGGCAAGACCCAGTTTCTCCAGCGCCGCAGCCAGGCCCAGTGGATCACCACTCATGCGAGCCCTGGTTTCGTCCGCGGCAAACTCCCGCGTCCGTGATATCGCCATCTGAATGATCAGGGCTGCTAGAGGCGCGAACACAGACATCGCGATCAGACCCAGCATGCCACCTCCACCACTTCTACCCTCTTCGTTATCACGGCTCGTGCCGCCGAAGATTGCACCCCAGCGCGCCATGTCCGCAACCATCATGATCACCCCAGCCAACGTCGCCGCGATCGAGCTAATAAGAATGTCATGGTTTTTGACATGCGAGAGCTCGTGCGCCAGCACACCGGTGAGTTCGCGTTCATTCATCAGTTGCAGAATCCCTTCGGTGACCGCCACCGCTGCATGCTGCGGATTACGGCCGGTGGCAAAAGCGTTGGCCGCCTCCGAGGGGAGGACGTACAGCTTGGGCATCGGCAGCCCAGCCCGCAGGGTAAGGTTATGAACGATGCGGTAGAGCATGGGCGCTTCCGCTTCGCTCACCTGCCGGGCGCTATACATCGTCAAGACAATCTTGTCCGAAAACCAATAGCTACCGAAATTCATCGCAACGGCAAAGACAAACGCAATCATTAACCCAGTGGAGCCACCCAAAAACTGTCCAAACCACAGAATGACGCCGGTTAGGGCGCCAAGTAAAAGTGTCGTGCGTAGCATGGTTATTCCCTCCGTATCGGTACACGAGACGGAGCAGGAGGAACTCTCCTTTTGCTCGCTCCCTCGTGTCCCTTTTGTTTCTTGAGCTTCATTGCTTTTCTCTTGGTTTCACACCAGAGCGTTGTGGCTGCGCGCCGGCTTGCGGAATACCTGCGGCCTCTTGCTGAGGAGAGGCCACTGTCGGGTAGAGCGAGTGCTCACGCCGCCGCGCTAACTCCCGTGCCACGGTACGACTCAACCGCTCTGCTGCCTGAGTAATGGCGGTGCGCACGTCGGTATCGACATCCTCGACGATTACCTCTCCTCTGTGCGTCATCTTCACCACTATCCGGCAGTGCTTGTCTCTCCCGCCACGTGGGCCGTTGAGGTCTGTCAAGTGCACGGTCACGCGGGCAATATGTTGCCCGAAACGGCCCAGCGCAAATTGCAAGCGGCGTGTGGCGTGAGTGCGCAGGGCCTCCGTTACGTCAATGTGCTGGCCGCGCATCTCAAGTCGCATACAAGGCTCCTTTGTGTCTCTGCCTTCTGAGTGTTCCCATGGGTCGTATATAAGCCGACAGTTGCTCATAGGCAAATAGATAATTTCGAGGTGATTCATAGGAAAAAATGATGTATAGTGCGCGGCATGGAATGGCTGAACTATAATCACCTCTTTTATTTTTGGGTTGTGGCACGTGAGGGCAGCATCGCGCGGGCGTGCGACGAACTCCTACTGACGCAGCCAACCATCAGTGCGCAGCTCCGTCTCCTGGAGAATGCCTTGGGCGAGAAACTGTTCGCCCGGGTCGGCCGCAATCTCGTGTTAACGGAAGTTGGCCGTGTGGTGTTCCGTTCCGCCGACGAAATCTTCACGTTAGGCCGTGAACTCACAGACGCCCTGAAAGGACGGTCGCCGGGTCGACCAGTCCGGTTTGTAGTCGGCATCGCCGACGTCCTGCCTAAGCTGGTTGCCTACCGGCTCCTCGAGCCGGCGCTCAAGATGGCCGAGCCCATCCGCGTTGTCTGCCGCGAGGACAAGTCGGAACGATTACTCGCTGCACTCGCTGTGCACGAACTCGACCTGGTCCTCACCGAAGCACCCATCAGCCCAACGGTGAGGATTCGCGCCTTCAACCATCTGCTCGGGGAGTGTGGCGTGACCATCTTTGGTGCGGCCCGGATTGCGGCGTCCTATCGTCGTGGCTTTCCTCGCTCACTGCAGGGAGCACCATTTCTGCTCCCTAATGACACCACAACACTGCGGCGGTCGCTCGACCAATGGTTCGACACCCAAGGGGTTCGCCCGTTGGTAGTAGGAGAATTTGACGACAGCGCGTTGCTCAAAGTGTTTGGACAAACCGGGGCTGGACTCTTTGCCTCACCGTCAGTCATTGAAGCAGAGGTGCAGCGGCAATATGGCGTCCAGGTCATCGGCCGGTTAGCCGGTGTACGCGAGCGTTTCTATGCCATCTCAGTTGAGCGCAAGCTCAAGCACCCCGCGGTGGTGGCGATTTCCGAGGCGGCGCGCCAGAAGCTGTTTGGCTAATATGGGCTCGCGTCGTACGGACAAATACAACCAACAGCGTTACGACGGTGAGGGGAAGCACGAACTCCAGCATAACTCCGCTGAAGGCTCGCAACGCATCATGTTGCACGGTGACTAAAATCAGGTACAGCGTATAGGTGAAGTAATACCCTAAGAATTAGTCCGTATTACTTTGAGCCCACCTCCTTGACCCCACCTCAGCGAAAAGCATAGAACTACCTCCAGTTTATGAACACCATCTCAATTATTCCCATTCCCGGCATTCCAGCTATCACTCCGGGAGACAATCTCCCCGCGATATTATTGAAAGCAATTGATGAAGCCCAGATCGGCTTGCAGAACGGCGACGTGCTGATTCTCTGTCAGAAGATCGTGTCAAAAGCCGAAGGCGCGGTGGTAGATCTCAAAACCGTTGACCCTTCACCTTTTGCGCACCAGATTGCCGCGCAATGGGATAAAGACCCACGCGCAGTTGAAGTCGTCTTGCGTGAGAGTAGTCGGATCGTACGGATGAAGAATGGTGTCGTGATCACCGAAACCAAACACGGCTGGGTTTGCGCGAACTCTGGCATGGATGAGTCGAACAGCTTAGGTGACGACATCGCTATTCTGCTCCCCAAGGATATTGACGGCTCAGCGCGTGTGCTGCGGCTTGCACTTCAGGAGCAGCGTAACGTCACACTAGGTGTTATTATCACCGATACATTTGGCCGTCCCTGGCGCGATGGGCTTGTCGAGTTCGCACTTGGCGTGTCGGGACTTGAACCGTTACTTGATCTACGTGGCGCGACCGATCTACGCGGACGTGAGCTGCATCACACCGTGGTCGCGGTTGCCGATGAACTCGCCGCCGCCGCGGGCTTGCTTATGGAAAAAGGAGCTGGGGTTCCGGCAGTGATTATCCGAGGCTACACCTTCATTCCGGCTGAAGGTGATAGTAAGAAGCTTATTCGCCCAGCAGAGGCGGATTTGTTTCGTTAGCCGGGAAACGGAAAGGGGGAAATGGCGAAATGGGTCAAAGGGGAAATGGTAAAAAAGCCGTTTTGTTTTCCTTTTCCCCTCTGCATTGTTTTCTTTGCTCACTTCTTGAGATATTTATCCATAAACGCAATGGCGCGCTTGTACCCTTCAGCGTAAGCCGGCAAGGGCGTTAACTGAAAGAACCCGTGTGGCGCACCTTCGATGACGTGCAGGTCGTGATCGATCCCCGCGGCCTTCAACGCTGCCGCCATCTTTATTGATTCAGCGTAAATCGGGTCTTTGGTGCCCACACCAACATAACATGGTGGAAATTTTGCCGCGCTTTTCAGCGAGCTGACACGATGATCGCCACGTAACGCTTCATACTGTTCAACGGGAAGATAGAACTGCTGTTCAGGCTTAGGCGTTCCGAGCGCTTTCATCGCTTCGTGATACTCAAATACACCGTAGATCAACACACCTACACTGATCTTTGGACTCCCTTTCTGCGCACTCTCTGCCAACACCGCGCCTGCGAGGTTACCGCCAGCCGAGTCACCGCCAACCGCAAGACGGGTCGCATCTCCACCATACTTCGTGGCATTCTCCACCGCCCACTGCGTAGCAAAGAAGCAGTCATCAAACGCCGCGGGGAAGCGATGTTTCGGCGCGCGACGATAATCAACGTTGATCGTCACATACCCGCCAGCAGCAAACTCACGTCCAACACGGAGGTGTGTTTTCGGACTTCCCATCGTCCAGCCGCCACCGTGGAAAAATACTAACACTGGGTGAGGTCCGTTCCCGTGCGGTACAGAGACATCTGCCGTCAGTCGCCACCCTGCAACTTCACGCAGCAATACACCATCATGGACAGCTCCTACGGATGGAGGATTACCGTTCATCACGTCGTCATAGCGCTGCAACATATCGGCGGGATTCACACCCTTCGGCACTCGCAGCGTTTCCATGAACTCGAGCAAATCAGCCGGAATTTGGCTCATAAGATTCCCCTCCTTTTTCTTGTCATGCGCGATTCTACCCGGAGCGTTTCCGTATTGGTAGGGGCAGCTGTGCTCACCATCTCACGTCACCTGCAAGGCTCTCCCTGCCGTGACAGTTGGCAAGGGACCTGTCTCTATGGTAGACGAGGGCTGACTAGTCATGCAGAGGGGACATGTATGAAATTCTGGACGTTCGATTCGACGCTATGGGCACATCTGCCACGGGATTTTGCAGAGAACGAGGACACGGCTTGGGTAACTTGCCCAAACTCTTTGTTTGACCCGCAGCGCGGACCAGATGTGTACCATCAATATATCAACCAACTGGCCTACGCTGACCAGTTAGGCTTTGATGGTGTGGTCATCAATGAACATCATCAAGAACGCCTAAAGCAACATAACCACATCAGCAGTCTCATGACAAAAAGGACAGAAGTACCGCGTCAAGTGCAGTTTTCAGCGTTATTTCTTTTCTTGGTGTATTTTATTAAGTTTTTCCGTTCTTTGCCGTTCTATAATTACGGACGCGACAGGGAAGGCGGCACCTCCACCCCCCCCACCCCCCCCACGGCCCCTTCCCTGTCGATCCGCTCCTCCCCCCTCACTACCTCACTCCGGACAGTTCATCCTTTCGACATCACTATGATACAAAAGAAGGTAGCGTACCCCTGCACTTCGAACGGGCAAATTCAATCTTCGTAAAGAGGGAATTATGAAGAATACAGCTGTCACTCTTCCTCGCTATCTGCTGCAACAACAGCAGGTACATGCTGGTGCAACCGGCGAGTTTTCAATCCTTATGTCGCAAATCTCCTGGGCAACCAGGCAGATCGCGTACGAACTCGGACGCGCAGGCCTCCTCGGCATCTTAGGCGCAACCGAGGAAGTAAATGTCCAAGGCGAGGTTGTCCAAAAACTGGACATCCTCGCCAACGACGCGTTTCTGAGAGCATTTGAGTACGGTGAATTAGTTGGCGAAGTCGTATCTGAGGAAATGGAGCAACCAGCACAGATTCTCGGCAACAACCAAGGGAAGTATGTCATCTTTGTTGATCCCTTGGATGGTTCCTCCAATATTGATGTCAATGTCACTGTGGGGTCGATATTCTCCATCCATCATCGCCCACAAGGGGTAAAAGGAGCGGACCTCGTTAAAGCCCTACACCTTCCCGGCAATCAACAGATCGCGGCTGGGTATGCATTGTATGGGTCTAGTACGATGCTGGTATTCACGACTGGCAATGGCGTCCACGGTTTTACCTTGGAGCCAGGACTGGGCGAGTTCTTGCTCTCTCACGAAAACATCCGCATTCCTAAACGTGGCTCGACGTATAGTATTAATGAAGGGCGTCGTTCGGAATGGAATGCACCGACAAAACGGTACGTGGACTACGTTCAGCAAAGTGACAAAGCTACGGGTCGCCCGTACGGAGCGCGGTACGTTGGCTCGCTCGTCGCCGATTATCACCGCACATTATTAAAGGGTGGAATTTTTCTCTATCCCGCAGACCCGAAGAATATCAATGGTAAACTGCGACTTATGTACGAGGCGAATCCACTGGCAATGGTTACTGAGCATGCGGGAGGAAAGGCCAGCAATGGCACTCAGCGGATTCTCGATGTGCCCCCTACGAGTTTGCACCAGCGGGTCCCCCTGTTGATCGGCAGCGCTGAAAATGTTTCGCAGGCGGAGTCGTTTTACAAGTAAGATGTTGAAAATTATTGTCCGGTCGGTTTACCATAACAGCAGCTTCACTGTTTATCTTCCCAAGGAGGAGATCCTATGACAGAACGCGTCCGCGAAATTTTAAGCTGGTACGGGAGTGATAACCCTGGAACGCGCACGAATCTTGCGCGTCTGCTCAACCATGGTCGCTTAGGCGGGACAGGAAAATTGGTCATCCTACCCGTCGATCAAGGATTCGAGCATGGACCTGCTCGCAGTTTCGCACCCAATCCAGCCGGATACGACCCTGATTATCATTTTCAGCTTGCCCTTGAGGCAGGCTGTAACGCCTACGCGGCCCCGCTTGGATTCATCGAAGCCGGAATCACCCAGTTTCTTGGCGAGATTCCCTTGATTCTCAAACTCAACAATCACGACACATTACACGACGAGAAAGACCCCTTGTCAGCTGTCACAGCGACTGTTGATGATGCGCTCCGTTTGGGCTGCGTAGCCGTCGGTTTTACGATCTACCCCGGCTCCTCCCAAGCACAGACCATGTACGAACAAGCGCAGGAGATTACAAAAGAAGCAAAGTCAAAAGGGCTTGCTATGGTGCTCTGGTCGTATCCTCGTGGTACTGACCTCAGCAAAGAAGGCGAGACCGCCGTCGATGTCGTCACCTATGCCGCTCAGATCGCCTGTCAGCTCGGTGCTCATATTGTCAAAGTGAAGTTACCGAGTGCGCACCTTGAATTAGCCGAAGCGAAGAAGGTCTACCAGAAACATCACATTCCGATTGAAACCCTGTCACAGCGCGTTAGCCACGTCGTACAAAGTTCGTTTAATGGCAAACGTATTGTGATTTTTTCGGGTGGAGCGAAGAGTGACAATGACGAAGCCTTCTTCAATGAAGTCCGCGCGATTCGTGATGGCGGCGGCTTCGGTTCAATCATTGGTCGCAATTCCTTCCAACGCCAGCGAGGTGAAGGGATGTCTTTCTTACGTACCTGCATGCAGATCTATGCTGGGGAAGTAAAATAAGCTTTAGGCTTTAGGAAAGGATAAAGGGATAAAGGATAAAGGGAGGAAAGTAAGCAAAAGTTCTCGCCAGTTATCCTTTTATCCCTTATCCCTTATCCTCTGTGCCCCTATAGTTTACAGCCTAAAGTCGGCAGTTTATGCGCGCGACGGATTGCATGAAACGTGTCTTGCCGCTATCTGTTGCCCACCATGCACGCTGTTGCTGAGAATATCGCGAGGATACACCAGCGTCGGACCGTCTGGTTCGGCCTAGCCCTCGCTATCACCCTAGATACCGTCACTCAACTCTGCTGGAAGTCTGCGGTCGGACAAGTACCAGAGTCACTTGGATTGTGGTCTAGTCTGACCCATGTCCTGTCCCTTCCTCTTTTTCGTGTCACGCTCCTGCTTTTTCTTCTACAATTTGTGAACTGGATGACGGTCTTGGCTCAAGCCGATCTCAGTTATGCACAACCGATCACAGCCCTGAGCTATGTCACGGTGAGTGCGGCTTCGACGATCTTCTTTCACGAACCACTCTCTTCATTGCGCCTCATGGGACTTGCGCTGATCTTGCTCGGCGTCTGGTTCATTAGCCGTACCGATCATCGCACTGTCGACACAATCTCAACACGACGAACGAGAACGTTCCCAGCAGAGGCTTCGCAGTGAACCCACGCATACTTGGGTTGATCTACGTCACGCTGGCCGTGCTCTTTGAGGCACTCGGGCAACTTGCTTTCAAACACAGCGCGGAAAACGCCCATGCTGATGACGGCATCCTCGGTCTTTTACGACGTCTCTGGCGCGAGAAATCAGTTGCTCTCGGTATTGTGTGCTTTGCGGTTGACGCTGTTTTCTGGACGCTGGCCCTGCGCCTTCTTGAGGTGAGCCTGGCTTTTCCGACCAGCAGCGTGGGTTTCGTCTTTGTCGTCGTGCTATCCCGTCTATGGTTACAGGAATACATAAGCTCTGAACGCTGGATCGGTGTCAGCCTGATTCTTGCTGGAGTCGTGTTGATGGGATTGAGCTGATGTCAGCACCTGCTCCGCTCTCGCTTCGTTGGGTATCCTCGGGTGACGAGATTCCCTCTGATCTATGGGCACGCTGCTTTCCGTCGCCCGTCGAGGGGCGTTGGTGGTATCAAGCGCTGGAACTCAGTGGCCTCGAATCCCAGTTTACCTTTGCGTATGCCGTTATCGAGCAAAGCACTGATCCTGTCGGCATCGCACCGACGTTTCTCATGGATGTCCCAATCGATTTAGTAGCTCCGCCGTTGATCGCGCGGTTTCTGCGTATCGCAGGGAACGTGTTTCCGCGCCTTCGTTATCAACGCACTCTATTCGTAGGATCGCCATGCAGTGATGAAGGTACCGTCGGGTTACTCCCCGAGGTTCAACTTGCTGAGGTCGCACCGCATCTCCAGGATGCCCTTGCCTTACGCGCCCGGCAGCTCGGAGCGCCGATGATCGTCTGGAAAGATTTCCCCAGCACGGCAGATGACTCACTACAAGTGCTATGTTCTCAGCGTGGTCTCTTCAAAATCACCAGCTACCCCGGTACTCGTTTGCTGCTTCCTTCCGGCGGCTTTGCCGCGTACCTCCAGAGCCTCACGTCGTCCCATCGTCATAATCTGCGTAAAAAACTGCGCCGTAGCAAAACTCTCGGCGACCTGGACGCTACCGTGCTTCAGCATCCTGATGCCGCGCTGCGCGAGGAGATATTTGCACTTTTCTGGCAGACTTATGAGAAAGGGAAAACAAAATTCGAACGCCTCACGCCGCAATTCTTTCAACACATCGCAGCAAAGGATGAGGCGTCGTTCGTGTTGTTACGACAGCCACAAACTGGCAGGCTCGTCGCTTTTATGCTCTGTTTTCGCATCGGCTCCCGTGTAATCAATAAATTTATCGGCCTCGATTACCGCCTCGGCGACAACTGGTTTCTGTATTTTCGCCTATGGGAGCAGGCGATTGAGTGGGCTGCGCAACATAACGCCAAGGATTTTCAGAGCGGCCAAACCGGCTACCGCGCTAAACTCGACCTCGGCCACCGCCTCGTCCCTCTCAACAACTACTGTGGTCATAGTAACTTTATGTTACATCACCTCTTTGCTTACGTCGCGAAAAGCATCTCGTGGGCAACTCTAGATGACGATCTCAAAAACCGCACCTGGGAAGAAGATGGTGAAGAACGGCCAGATATGGATGGATTCCCGCCTGCGCGGGAATGACCAACAAGAAGGAAGTTTCAGTACACGACGCGCCTTACGCTGGCTCTGGTTCACTGTCGGGAGCGGTACTGAACGTCGAGGCGGGACTATGTCCATTTGTAGTTATTTTCTCCTGGGAAACAAGCTGTTCCATCAACCTTCCGTTTGAGCTGAGCGGCAGTGTCGGAACCAGTGTTGTCTCGCGAGATGCGCCGTCAATCAGGTGAGCAGCAAAAAAGTCGATTAAATGTTTCACCACAGCCTGCTTCTGCTTGTCCACGGTAATGATGTGATAGCAGTCTTCGAGCAAAACCAACTGTTTTTTTGCCGCACCAATCTCGTCGTAGACCAGGTAGCCATTCCGGGGACTGGTGACATCATCTTCACGTGCTTGGAGAATGACGGTCGGAGCAATCACCTTACTCAAGCGGGTCCGTACACGTGTAATAAGACGATCAAGATCCGCAAATGTCTTCAGCGGAAACAGTGGATACCCAGTCGCTGCCGCACTCGACACTCGTGACTGCGGGCGAACCGTAGGTCGGTCCGATTGCGTCCACGACGATCGCAGACGTTTGCGCAGCGAACCGAGCGGGCTGTAGGCGGCTCGCATACGCGCTTGTAACGCTTCATCTTTGATCCCGAATGGCGCTTTGTCACGCTGAAAGAACAGACGCTGCAAACGCTGAGGAAGGACTTTTATCCCGAACGGCAACAGTGCATGTGTCCACGGCGTGTTCCACCCATCGAAGACAAAGGTAGGGGACAAAACGCCCACTCCGTCCACAGCAACCGCCGTTGCTGCTTCCAACGCCAGCAGTGCGCCCGCACTGAGACCTGCGACAAACACAATGGGATAGCGCTCGCGCGCAAACGTGAGCTGCGTCTGCACATGCCACCGCCAATCATACTCGCTGGTCCGCACCAAGTCGCGCAGTCGCGTACAGTGCCCTGGCAACGTGGTGGCATATACATCCCAACCGCGTCGGGAAAGTCCTCGTGCCACGTAGTGCATCTCGGTCGGGGTCCCGGTAATACCATGGATCAAATAGACAAGGATATTTGATCCGGTGTCCAGTGCGATATCAGTCGCCTGGCGGTTTACCATGCCATCGAGAATTCCAGACCGCGGGCGTTGACGATGATTCACGCTGCCTCTGCACACGAAGTAAAGAGATGATCCAGCAGTTCAATTCCCAGATCGATTTCCTCCTTGGTAATCTCCAATGATGGCGCCAGCGTGAAAACGTTTTTGTAGTATCCACCGATATCAAGCACGAGCCCCATCGATCCGCGAGACGAGGGCAATCCTCCCGCCAATCCCGCCTCGAAAATACGGTCTGCTAGCGCTCGATCGGGAGTGATGCGGTCAGGCTGCGTCACCTCGACACGCAACGCCAGCCCTATTCCATCGACATCACCAATAGTTTCGTGGCGCTTCTTCAGTTGCTTGAGGCCATTGAGAAAGTAGGTCCCGGCCTCCACAACCCGCTGTTCGTAGCCTCGTTGGTCGATCCATTGGAGTGTCGCCCAAGCTGCTACCGTACCGAGGGGATTGGCAGAAAAAGTCGAATGAGTAGAGCCGGGAGGAAATTGCTCTGGGGAGATCAACCGTTCTTCTGCCCACATGCCTGAGAGTGGATTCATGCCATTGGTCATGGCTTTGCCGAACACTACGATGCTCGGTGTTACCCCAAAGTTCTCGATTGCCCAAAACTTACCCGTGCGGAAGAATCCCATCTGGATTTCATCATCTACGAGCAGAATCTTACGCTCGTCCAAAATCTTCTTCAGGCGACTGAAATACTCCGGCGGCGGGACGATGTAGCCTCCGGTCGCCTGCACGGGTTCGGCATACAACGCAACAAATTCGGGCTCCTCGGCTTTGGCATCCCAGAAGGAATTGTATTCGGTGTCGAACAAGCGCTCGACCTGATTGACGCAGTAGTAATTGCAACTGTCCAAACTCTTGCCATACGGACAACGGTAGCAATAGGGAAACGGGACAAAATGAGCGCGATTGGAAAAATGCCCGTAGCGTCGCCGATAACGATAACTAGAAGTGATCTCTGACGCACCAAGCGTACGGCCATGATAGCCGCCCATGAAGGCCATAAAGAGACTCTTGCCGGTAGCATTCCGTACCAGTTTCATGGAATCCTCCACGGCTTGGGCACCGCCGACATTGAACTGAATGCGCCCCTCCTTCCCGAAAGCGCGTTCACATTCTTGCGCGAGCTTCTCTGCCACCAGGACCTTTTCTTCGTGCAGGTACTGACACGCCAGTTGCGGTAATTGATCAAGTTGCGCTTTGACCGCATCAGTGATCGCTTTATTTTTGTAGCCGAAGTTGACGGCTGAGTACCACATCTGCAGGTCAAGGAACGGCTGATCTTCTCGATCATAAAGGAAACTGCCTTCACATCCGTGAAAGATCTTTGGCACTGGCGAGTAGTGGACGGTATCGCCGTACGAACAGTAGCGGCTCTCTTTTTGCCGTAACGCCTCTTCAGTCAACAGTGGATTGGGGGAAGACCGCATATCGTCCTTTCTCGCTACCAATCGTTGGGAATAAACGGTGGGCAACTTCGGTGAGGATTTCGAAGGGCTCATGAGCGATGGCGTGCTGTTGACACCACTCGCGCAACACACCTTTGGCGAACACGTACTGGGCCTTTGCCGCAACGCAGCAATCTGAGCGCCCATCTCCGATATATACGACCGAGCGCGTAAGCGGCGCAGAAGGAACGACAATGGCACATTTACATGTTCCAGCGCCGACAGCACAGTCTTTTCGCGCGTAGGGAAAAGTGAGCGAGAGCATCTGGATACGCTCCCATTGGAGATGATTCGAGAATACGGGGAGATGCGAGAGTCCGTGCTGATGCAGAACCACCTGGATAAACAGATCGATGCCATCGCTGACAATAATCAGCGGTACACCGTTTTGGCTGCACCGTCGGTTAAGCTCAAAAATCCCTTCATCGATGGGAAAGTTGCGCGCGAAATGCACGAGTTCCGCGTGATCAGCCTGAATCAGCTCGACCTGCCTCTTCAGGCATTCCTGACTGCCAATCTCTCCAGCACACCAACGTTGTTCCCATTCCTTATAGGCTGGGAGGGCGAAGGCTTCGAGCACTGCGTCAGTCAGATCCGTACGAGTGACAGTGCCGTCGAAATCACAGAAAATCGCGACCGGTTTGGGGATATTGTCGGATGGAGTTCTTTCAGAAAGCGTCTCTAACCTACTCACACAATAGTCCCTTCCACAGCACACGACAGCACGTAGAGCTGCTCTCTCCTTGAGTGA
>JAYVFX010000320.1:0-3607 GCA_043772795.1 Deltaproteobacteria bacterium | reverse complement strand
GTCACGCAGGTAATGACGTGATTGCCTTTGTCTTTGTAAAACTCGACTACACCCTTAATCGCCAGGTTGTCAGACTCGGTCGCGCCACTGGTGAAGATGATCTCTTTGCCTTTGGCACCGATTAACTTGCCGATCTGTTCGCGGGCTTGTTCGACGGCTTCTTCGGCGGTCCATCCATAGGGATGACTACGGCTTGCAGCGTTGCCAAACTGCTCGCGAAAATAGGGCAGCATCGCCGCCAACACCCGTTCATCCATCGGTGTCGTCGCCTGGTTGTCCATATAAATGACCCGCTGCGCCATATATTTTCTCCTCAATTTTTATTGCTCTCGCAATGTAGACTCTTAAGGTCTACTTTGTCAACGACGGTTCTTTTCAGTGCGTTGCAACCGACGGCGATTCTCTTCATCAAGTGGAAGGATATGCACCTTCCCCGTAATATCATTGAGACCGATATACACTTCGGTGTCGTACACCGCCTTGATATTGCTGTAGGTCAGCACCTGCTCAGGAGTGCCACAGACAAACACTTTCCCCTCTTTGAGCAATGCCAGTCGGTCACAGTACAAGGCCGCAAGGTTGAGGTCGTGAAGAATCGCCACAACAGTGAGGCCTTGCTGACGGCTGAAGCGTTTGAGCAGATCATACACTTCCACCTGATGTTTGATATCGAGAAACGCGGTGGGTTCATCAAGTAAGAGCAGTTGCGGCTCCTGCGCTAACGCGCGCGCGAGAATCACCCGTTGGCGCTCCCCGCCGCTTAATTCGTGAATCTCGCGATTCGCCAGTTCACTCACACCAGCGTTCACCATCGCCTGCTGGGCAATCGCAAGGTCAGATGCTTGCTCGAAGCCAAACCTCTTGAGATAGGGCGAGCGGCCCATCAGCACGACCTCTAACACAGAAAACGGTAGCTCCAGCCGCGACTCCTGCGGCACCACCGCGATCTGTCGCGCTAACGCGTCGCGCTCGTATGTAGATAACGCGCGTCCAGCGAAGAACACTTGACCAGCCCGTGGCTTGGCAACTCCGCTCATCAGACGCACGAGAGTCGATTTTCCTGATCCATTCGGCCCGAGCAGACCAAAGACTTCCCCGGCATTCACTTCAAGTGAAACGTTACTGAGCGCCTCAATCGTCCCATACGTGAAGGTCACGTTTTCACAGCAAAGAAAGGATGGGGTCTCGCTTTTCACCGCGCAAACACCTTTCGTCCTTCTTTGCGCAGTAAGTAGACAAAGAAAGGACCTCCGCAGAGCGCAGTGACCACTCCGACCGGCAGCTCAACCGGGCTCGCTACGGTACGCGCCACGGTATCAGCGACGACAAGAAACATTGCACCGCCAAGTAGAGAGGCAGGCAGTAACATCCTGTGATCAGCCCCAAACAAGAGGCGCAAAAGATGTGGCACGATGAGTCCAACAAACCCGATCATACCGCTGACAGCGACAATCGCTCCGACTAATACGGACGAAGTGAGAAAGATGCCACGGCGTAGCCTCTCAACGTCGATTCCAAGTTGCAGCGCGCTTTCTTCACCAAGGCTGAGGAGGTTCAACCGCCGCCCCTGACTGATCAACCAAAAAGCCGCTACCCCAACATAGAGTGAAGTGATCCCAACCGTTGTATAATCGTGTGCGGCCAAGCTGCCCATGAGCCAGAAGAGGATCGCGTGACTTTGGTAGAAATCCACCAGTGAGTTTATCAACATAATGATAGCGCTACAGAAAGCGTTAAACACCACACCAGTGAGCAACAATGCGTATGATTGTAACCGTCCATGCTGTAACGCTAGACGATAGATCAGCAGCGTGGTGCCAATCGCACCACCAAATGCCGCGAGCGAGACGAGAGATATTCTGAGGACCCCGGGAGCATGCGCGGCAATCATACTCGTTCCCACCAACGCAAGAATGCCACACAGCGATGCACCACCGGACACACCAAGCAGATGCGGGCAGGCTAAGGGATTATGTAACAACGCTTGTAGTGCTGCACCGGCTATACCTAAGGCTCCACCAACAACAGCAGCAAGCAGCACCCGTGGGAGGCGGATGCGAAAGAGGATCACGGCTTCAGGATTGTCCAGTGAGGAAGACTGCCAAAGCTGTGAAAAATGCACCCGCTCGGCGCCAATAGCAGCACAGGCTACCACAACAAGAAGAAGCGCAAGAAGGAGTCCGCCATTGACGAGAAGCCATTTGCGCTTGGTGAGATACGACATGGGCGACGAGTAAAACGTAAAACGTGAAAAATAACCACTCCGTCCCCATAAAAACGTGAGACTAGCGGCTGGAAGCTAGAGACGAGTTTCCCCTCCACCCAAGCCTCTAGTCTCAAGCCTCTAGTCTCCTGTCTTCGTTACTGAAACCGCTCTGGATGAATTAGTCGAGCAATTTCCTCAAAGCCATCAGGAAGGCGTGGCCCTGGGCGTAGAACTGTGTAGGATCGCGTGCCGTAGACACGCCCGTCCCGTACCGCAGGTAAAGTGGGAAAATTCTGCCACACTCCAAGGTAGCGAGCTTTATCATTCTCCTCGGATCCCATCGAGCTATCGATGATCACTTCTGGTTGCTTCGCTACTGCTACTTCCAAACTCAAGCGTGCCCACGGTTGAGCGGCCTCCGCTGCAATGTTGATCCCTTGCGCTTGGGTAATCAACTCATTGAGAAAAATTCCACTACCGACTGCAATGAGCGGATCTTGTCCAACCACCATCAACACACGACGTTGCGATGCTCCCTTGAGACGCGCACGGACTGCCTCCATGCGTTTATCCATTTCCACAAGGAGCGCTTCTCCTTGTGTCACACGTCCAGCTTCATAGGCAATTGTTCGTATAGCTGCGTGAATTTGTTCAATCGTATCGACCTGGACAATCACGACCCGCAATCCAAGTTGCTGCAAGGCAACAATTGCCTCGGGATTATTTGGGGGCACCCCAATCACCACATCAGGTCGTTTCGCCACAATCGCCTCAACATTGGGGGCACTATACGAACCGACACGATCAATTTTTTCAACTTCACGCGGAAAATCACAGAATGTACACACACCAATGACTTCCGCCTGAGCCTCAATGGCAAAAAGCGTCTCCGTGACCGATGGTGCGAGGGAAACAATACGACGCGATAACGTCTCCGTCTTCGTCTTCGGATCACCAGGCGCGCAGGAAGCCAGGAAAAAGAACAAGACAAGCAAAAACGGGCGGTGCGTATGAATAGGCATGGTGGGGGCAATAGAGGAGAAGAGCTGAGACCGTCAAGTACTATCCAAGCAACTCACCGCTAGGAAATAGCGCTGCCGCGGCGAGAGAAAAACCTGAGAACAGGGAAAAGTGTTCACAGAGAGGCGCAACTTATTGACGAGAGCCTTTTAATAGGTGACCCTTTTGCAGGTTTGTTTGTACGAAGCGAAAAGGAGAGGGAATGCGTGCAGCGGTTATTGCCGGTACACACAGCGGGGTGGGAAAAACAACGGTCACGTTAGGACTGTTAGCAGCGCTCCGTCGGCGTGAGCTGAAGGTTCAGGCCTTCAAAGTTGGGCCCGACTTTATCGACCCTGGACATCATACAACCATCACTGGGAGTGCGTCGCGAACCCTTGA
>JAYVFX010000319.1:0-1953 GCA_043772795.1 Deltaproteobacteria bacterium | reverse complement strand
TTCTGGTCTACCAGAGCGCCAAAAACGGCCTTCTGGAAGGGAACAAAAACAGGATATCCTTCCATTGTCAGCCTACCCGGATTTTCATCACCCCAGCCGCCGCCACGTTGGGCTGCTCAACTCAACTGTTAGGCACGGTTCGAGAAGAGACGACGGGGAGCCAGTGGAAAGTCGGTGAAGTAAGGAGGGTCTGAGTGCTGTTCCTGCTTCACGCCACAACACCAGCAATCGCCCTTGAGCCCCGCTGCAATCACATGGCGCGCCGGGTAAGGACTGAAGGCCGCGATGAGGGGAAGAAACAGAAAGAGCAGACCGAGGCAGGGGCGGTACCGCAGAGACGACGCGCCTAACCCACCGCTGCACCTCATCGCCGCCCGCGAGCGACTCTGCTGAAGTTGAAAGGGTGCGTTAGGGCGGCTCGTGGTGAGCGGGAACGTTAGGCGCCAGAGGCATAGGGAAAGGAGGGGATGCTTATGGGCACCAAGGCTGGAAGATGACCAGGGAGAGTGATGGTAGAGTCAAACGCAAGTCTACTTCTGTGTTAAGCAACGTCGCAAGGAAGATAGCAGGATGAAGAGAACAGGGGGCTCATTGCCGATCGATTTTGACGCAAATTGAGGTAAATGGATAAAGTCGAGATAAGAAGGCAAGTAAATAGACGAAAGTCTGGAGGAGCATATGCGTTCAAGGGCAAAGATGTTTAGCTTGTTACTATTTATATCAGTACTCGGGCTCGTATTTTGTCCCCTGACAGCAAGCGCCCTATCGCTTGATCCCACCTTTGTTAGTGGCGGTGTAGTTCATACGCCAATTAAGCGAACCCACTTAAAAGCCATAGCTCAACAACCTGACGGCAAATTGGTGGTAGCCGATCACGTTCAAGGTGCTAATTACACTAACTTGGCTGTTGCCAGGTATAACTCCGACGGCAGCCTCGATACAAGTTTCGCCACTAACGGCATTTTTACCTTAGATTTGGGTTATAGCAGCCACGCCGGCGGCGGCCCGGCCATACAAAGAGATGGAAAAATCGTAGTTGCTGGTGCTGCCAACAACGGCAGCCTTCTTTTGACCGCCAGACTTAATGCCGACGGAACCATCGACACCACCTATGGTAATTTCGGCTTTACACAAACTTCCCTCGCATACCCAACCATTGGCGTAAGCGAGATAGCAGTGCAACCGGATCAGAAGGTTGTGATTGTAGGGACAAGAACAGTGATTGGCCAGACATCGGATGCTCTGATCGTTCGCTACAACACCGACGGAACATTAGATCAGACATTTAGCGGCGATGGCATTATTACCGTCCACTTTAACGGATCGATATTCAGCTTCGCCCAGGCGGTTGAGATTCAACCGGACGAGAAAGTCGTTGTTCACGGTGGTTTCTCGAAAGGCAGTGCCGATGATATCACGGTAAGCCGATACAACCCTGACGGTAGTCTTGATACCACCTTTGGCAATAACGGCCACGTCATCGAAGACATCGTGAGATTTGATGGTGCAGCAGATGTGGCGCTCCAATCAGACGGAAAAATGATTGTCACTGGGTACCTACAACCAGCAGACTTCGGTAGTCGAACGACACTGGTCATTCGTTATAATGCGGACGGCAGCCGCGACAGCAGTTTCGCCAACAATGGTGTATATACAAATGCCTTCCAGGGTAACTCCAGCGGATACTCTATTTTTGTCCAGCCAGACGGCAAAATTCTGATTGGCGGGACGAGTCTTGGTGATTCCGGCTACACTCTGGCGCTAAGGCGACTGAATGCTGACGGTACTCTGGACGTAAGTTTCGGCACTAATGGTTCATTCCTAACGAATGTGGGGGAAGGAGAAGAATACCTACTAAGAGCGCGTCTGCAAACTATGTCCGATAGGCAATGAGGGCATTGGCCAAGCACACAAACGCATACCGACTGGCCGGGGTTTGTTCCCAATTCACCA
>JAYVFX010000318.1:0-7218 GCA_043772795.1 Deltaproteobacteria bacterium | reverse complement strand
TGATGATGTACAACGAATAACAATCCAGGTGGGGTTCCACTATCGCCATCCCCCCAATGAAGTGAAACAAACGCTACTGGATGCAGTGCGTGACGTCCCTGGAGTCCGCACAGAACCCGCGCCGGATTGTATCGTACGCGACTTTGCTGACAGCGCGGTTCTCTATGCACTTCGCTATTGGATCAGTGACTACACCTACCATGCGAAAATCGAAAGTGACATACGCACACGCCTCTGGTATGCCGCGCGTCGTGCTGAGCTTGAGATTCCGTTCCCCATTCAGACGCTCCATCTCGCATCGGCCCCTCATACCGCGATCACCGTGCAAGACGAAACGCGGAACAATCACCGATTGGCGACTCTGGCCCAGGCGAACCTGTTTATGAATGTTGATCCCGAGGTTCGCTCTACATTAGCAGACCAGGTGAAGATGTTCGAATTCGGGGTAGGCGAGGTCATCTTCGCAGCGACGGCGACGAGTTGCCCGCTGCATGTAATCCAACAGGGTGAGGTAACTGTTTCGCTCCTGGTCGGAGATGCACAGCGCGTAGTCGCCACGTTGAAACCGGGAGATTGTTTCGCTGGAATGTTGCCGCAAACCAAAGAGTCACACTATGTGAAATATACAGCAAAGACAGATGTGACGTGTGGCGTGATCGACGACAGCGCGCTCACACATTTGTTGGCGACCCAGCCGCAGCTTGCCGAGGATTACGCGGTGGTGCTGGCAGCGCAAGAAATGCTGCACCACGATGGACTACACGAATTGTCTACCGAAACGCAGGCACATCGCACCGCTGAGGCAAAGTCTCGCGTCCTCAATGGCATTCGCCGGGTTTTTCGGTTGCAATAAAATATCCTATAGGGAAAACACACTAAGATGTGGGTTTGAGGAGCCTCGTGTTTTTCTCCTTTCCCTTGAGGAGAGAGGACACAGGAGAGGGTGAGTGCCGGGATTGCCCCCTCTCTCTGGCTCTCTTCCGCCGCCAACTCACAATCTTGCGGCGCAACCGGGAATTGCTGCCCTACACCACGAGCTTTAGAACCTCGCCTTCGGCACCGGCAAGCCTGGAATGTCTGAGCGGGTACGGAACACTGTCCCTTTGAGCTCGCGGTTATCATTGTTCGCAGTGACAACATACAGATCGCTCATGTCAAGACCGCCGAACGCGATGCTTGTGACGGTTTTAGCTGGCACTTTGACACGGCGATCGACGGTGCCATTCGGCTTGAAACGTACGACTTCGCCCGGACCCGCGACAACGGCAACCCACACGCCGCCTTCAACATCAATCGTCAATCCGTCAGGCATTCCTTCCGGCAGCTTGGCAAAAAGCTGACGTGGACTCACTGTTCGATCAGGCCGCACGTCGTATGCCCATACAGCTTTGGTTGTCGAGTCGCTATGATATAACAGCTTGCGATCCGGACTGAATCCCAAACCATTTGTGACTTCCACGCCTTCCCACAGGTGTGTGATCGTTCCAGGAGGATCGATGCGAAAGAGTGATCCCGGCGTGGGAGTGCTTTTGAAGTCGAAGGAATGGATATCCATCCCGAAGGTCCCACACCAGATACTTCCCTGATCATCAATGGTGAGGTCGTTTATACCGAATAGTGGTTTACCGCCCCACTGAGCGAAGACCTCTCTCAGTTGACCAGTTTGCTCGTTCCACTGCGCAAGCGTTTGCCCGGAGATGAGAATGCCGCCATTGGTATTGAGCGCGATACCGCCGACGAACTTGCGTCCGGGAATAAGCGTTTCGATTTTACCCTCGGGGCTACGACGAAAGACCCCGCCGCCGCGGATATCACTGTAATAAAGCCGGTTCTGCTCATCGGTACGTGGTCCTTCTAACAATCCGTACCCAGTTGCAAGTGTTTCGAATTGCATGATTTGTCCTCCTTTAGCGGGAGGATGATGCATCGGAAACAATGGCGATGTCAAGGGAACAATGAGTTGTGATTGAGATCGATGTGGGCAGCGTGCTCATGGATCAATTTGCTAGAAGGACGCCATGGAGGAGGGAAGCACATGGCAGGACAACTCAATGGAAAAGTAGCACTCATCTCTCAGCTGATTTCCCTTGGCCAGTCACGGCGCTAAAAAAGACTTGGAATAATAATAGCTTAACTGTCGCATCGCTGCACTTCGGGTAAGTGGAAACGAAACACATTAAGTGCTTTTCCAAGGGTCCCTCTCTTTTCCAGATGATTGGGGGCCCTGTACATTTGGTTATATTCTTGTATCCCACTATACTCAGCCAGTCGGCAAGGACAATCGAACGCTGATACGGAGATAGGGAGATAGGGAGCACACGTCCAGCTCAGGAGTGGTGCCTGACCTGAATATAAAGGTGCTCTTTAAGACGCACTTCTGTGCAGAGACACAGACACGTGCGTTGAGTGGAGAGTAGACAAGTTAAGGAGTAGAGACCCGTACCCGTGATTACTGATGCTCCACTGCCACACAGATATATAACAATAAGTGCTTATTTTAGAAATAGGTGATCGTGCCGATAGTTGACGCTGTGCGTTGTTGTCGTGATCACGGAGTATACGCAGCGACAGTATCGAACGATCGGTGACGCTTGAGACCAAGCCCGGATCACGTCGCGGATACGTTCACGTTCGGACATAACAATAACTGAAAGTGATTTCGTCATGTCGCTCAGATCGTGTGACTGACAGCAATAGCAGTAACCGTCTGGGTGCAGGCGAGAGACGCGTAACAAAGCAAAATAATCTCTAAGGAGGCCGTTAGTGATTAACAGACTTACTCCGGTGATTTTCTTCCTCTTGGGAGCTGTGGCGATAGCAAATGTTCAAGAAGCGTACGCGCAAACGTTGATTTACGTGGATCCGGCGAATTCACAATCCTCGGACTATAATCCTGGTACCCAGACGTTGCCGGTCAGGACCCTAAAGAAGGCGGCCGCCTTGGTCGTCGAGTACAACAGAAATTGGACATCGACGAAGGTTCTTGTTGCTCCGGGGACCTACCGCGAAAATCTCGAAATAGTGTACGATTCGAGACCGACGAGCGCCTCAATCACTTACGAATCGACGACCAAGGGCGCGGCGATTGTGGCTGGCTCCGATGTCTGGACTGGCTGGGCGTGGGAGAGTGGTAGTATCTACCGCAAATCATGGCCGTACCGCTGGGGGAGTGCGGGCAATCCCACGAACTGGCAGAACTTGGCGAGTTTGCCTACTCTGCTCCGGCGACGCGAGATGATTTTCATTAATGGAGTGGCACTACGAGCAGTCGATTCTTATGGCGCTTTGGCAGCGGGTACTTTTTTTGTTTCGGAAAGCTGGGGCTTAGTCTATATTTGGGCTCCATCCGGAACGAATATGAGTACCGCAAAAATTGAGGTTGCGGTTCGAGAGCATCCCTTACAAGTTCGTGGACGACAAAATGTCACAATTCGCGGTTTTGTATTTCAGCATGCGAATACCATTGCTGAGGAGGCTGCTGGAGAAATATCAGATGCGTCTTCGGTTCTTCTAGAAGACAATCAATTCATCTGGAACGCATGGTGTGGTCTCGGTGTGCTTGCTGCAAACTATGTGACACTTCGTAGGAATATCGCATCAAACAACGGTGTTGTGGGAATGCAGTCTTGGAAACTCAAGAACTTCCTGGCTGAGGATAATCAGACTTCGTACAATAACTGGCGCGGGGCTCAAAATGGCTTTTATGGATGGGCTGCGGCAGGCATGAAGAACGCCCAAGTTCATAGTGGAGTGTTCCGACGCCAAAAGGTCATTGGAAATTATTCAGGCGGCTTCTGGCTCGATACCGATTGCAAGAACATCACATTGGAATCCTCGTTTCTCAATGATAATCGAGGATGGGGGCTCTTTCTTGAGGCTAATCAGGGGCCAATTCGTGTGGAGAACAATGCAATCTGTCGCAATAAGACAACCCATGGCATCTTTGTAGCAAACACAAAGAATGTGACCCTTAACGCGAATACCATTTATGGTAATGGCGGAAGTTTAGGGAATATGTCCGGTCAGTTAGGTATTAGCGGAGAATACAACGGTTCACGGCAAATCCAAGACTGGGAAACCGGCCAAACCTTGGACCTTATGTCTGAGAACTGGACGATGACGAACAACACCATTGTTGGTCTTAACAGCAAACAAATGGACATTTTTACTACTGTCTCACCGTATGTATGGAATACATTCGCGTATTCACTCTCATCGTCATACAATCTGTGGTATAGTTACTCAACGAAATACTCCTACTTGATGCCAAACTACATTTTTATCGATTTCCCCAATTGGCAAAGGCAGACTGGGAAAGACTCGAATTCGTGGTATGTCTCGCCTGAACAGGCAGGAGTCCCGATTTATTGTGATTAACGCCGGCTAAGTTATCCTGTGCAGCTCTCCGTAGAGAGCTGCACGATTTTCCAACGCTACTCATAAATACCGAGTAACAAGTTGTAACTCCTTATCAGATGCATAGTCGTTCATAAGTCATCGGACGTCCACTCCTATCTACTGTCATACGATGACGTCGTTTGACACCCACCAGTTCAACACCCCCACACTCACTTTGGTAAAGATTTATACGTAGTCGTGAGCCATGTGTGGTTTAGTTTAAGTTGACTCTCTTCCCACAGTAACCAAGGATGGAGGTCCTGTGGCAGTCGTGGTTTCAAGATAAGCGCCGCAAAGTTATTGCTCTGTTTTGGTAAAAGGGCGCTGAAAATCTTCAAAATCGGTAGAGAAAGACACACCGTATAATAGAACAATTTGTTCTTACGCCCCTGCAATTGGGTCCACGGAATGCGCATCTTATAGATAAACTTGAAGTGATGATTTGCGTGGGGTGCGAAGGAATGGATAGTTTTGATTATTTCTGCTTCCGTCCATCGATAAATGTAGTTCGGCAGCCAGGAATTTTTTACACCGCCATAGGTACAGTCATTATAGAAGACAGCCGCATGCTCATAGTCTTGGCCAATTTTGAGCCTCACTCCCACCCTGGTAAGAAAATTATCGTAAGGCTCGAACAGGAGAATACCTTTCCGTGCAACCCGGTGCATTTCCAACAACGCGCGGTGTGGAGAGTGACAATGATGGAGACCTGAGTGAACGATACAAAAATCAAATGAGTCGTCCTCGAAGGTAAGGTTTTCGGCGTCCTGAAAACTCCAAGCGAAAGGAGCGTACTCATCTCCGGTCATGCGGGCATCAAGGTTGGAGATGACGACATTTGCAAAACCGCTTCCGTGGAGAACCTCTTTATCGGTGTCGCCGCCGCAGACGACAAGCACTTGCATGTGTCTTTCGAGAAGGTGCTCGTCAAGAAGCTCTTTCAGGACCTCAGCGTAGAACGCTTCCATAAAACTTGTCCTTCACTCGTCGGCAGAAGAAGAGATTTGTCCCATTGCAGACTTTATCTGGGACAACCGGCATTCCGTCAGTCGCTTGTCCCAGATTTCGTTCTTGGCTCGCGTTATCCCATAACCATATACGTAAAAGTCCAGGTAGCGTTGACAACGGCCGTCGTCCCCGCTAGCGAGATCGTCAGCGCCGTTGGCGTCACAGTCCACGTTAACTGCGCCTGACTGGTAGCACTCCCACCATTACGTGTGACCACCACGACTGGTGCTGTGTTCCAGGTGCCATCCTTAAAGGTAAGGACGATAGTCCGATTGGCTCCTGCTCCTGTCTGCTCCGTCACGGTGAACTGTCCGCGATGGTCGTTACCGTTCACACTAACAGTTGCTCCTGTTCCCCATTGCGACAGGGCGAGATCTGTCGACGCTAACACTTTTCCCCGATCCATTATCAAGCGCTTTCCCTGGAAGTTGCTATAGACTGATAAGACACTGTTTTCTGAAGATGGGGATCCTGATGTAAACGGGGCGAATACATAGAGTGGAAAAGTTTTGTCTTTGGCAGGAGTCGGAGATAATCCTGTATTGGCTACAATCTCGACTCCTTGAAAGTTGTATGGATACAGGCTCACCGCAGTCAGTGCGACAGCATTCGGGTTTTGTGACGAGAGTTTTATTAGGCCATCAAAAGTCTTCCCGCTCGATACTGGTACCCACATATTTTCGAGCAACAGTTGATGTTGCAACACGCTAGATAGAGCGGGGGATGCAACACCAAGATAAATAACTGCTTTGTTACCACTCAGAGATTTATTAATCTCTATTCGTGCATCGCGAATACTTCCAACACTGAGAGTATTCGCAACTGCACTCGTCCCATCAAGAAAAAGAAACCCCGCGCACGGAATGGTGTCGGCCGAAAACCCTGTATCGTATGTGATCCTATTAATAGAATAGAGGAAACTGGAGTTATTACAATTCACATAGATGGCGTAACCTCGAATCCCATCCCATCGACACCCATGGATATGTAAATTCGTGGCACCTCCACTATAGTGCAGGGCGTTCCCCAAACAAGCACTGAACATACAGATTTCAAACTCGGTCCCGAAATCGATTTTATCATTGGTACCCGCCGGAAAAGCCACTATTTGACTCGCCCCAGCTGTGCCGCCAGAATTCGCCCCTCCGTCGAACCAAAGAGAGGTGGCTCGAGTCCATACCGTATTACTATTGGCCACTCCATCTGAGGGAACAACGAACATCGGAATGTTCACTGGACCAGCCCACACCAGACGGGTTGGATGATTGAAATCTGTCCCTCCTTGGTTGCCGCGGAGTTCGACTCCCTTCAGCCAAGTAATTGTATTGCTAATGGAATAATTGGCCCGTGCTGCAAAGCGCACCGCACCCCCTCGTTTCGGCGTCCCAGGTGCCCAAAAGTTGATCGCCGCTTGAATCGCAGTGGTGTTGATCGTGGCCGAACCATCCGGTTTTGCGCCCCACCATTCTGGATAAGTTTCTAGAAACGAAGGCTTGTCCGGGAGAAGGGGGTCATTGATCTGCACTGTACCCGGCCCGGTGAAAATCTGTCGCAGTGGCCAGTAGTCAGGAGTGCTGGCGACATTAACAATTTGCCCTGTTCCCACATTCAGGGTCCCGCCACCGAGGAAGCGTATCTGGAAGGTAGGAGGAATGGTGACTGTGCTCGGAGCTGCTGCTGCTGGATAAGAAACTGCGTCAATGGTTAATAATGTTGGGCTATTTCCAAGAGCCTGTAAGGCAGCATTGAGTGATGGATAAGCTGTATTGTCAATAATCGTTGTTGCCATATAAATCTCCTAGTTTGTCCGAC
>JAYVFX010000317.1:0-8782 GCA_043772795.1 Deltaproteobacteria bacterium | reverse complement strand
CGTCGGTGTGATGGGTGAGCCAGGCTTAGGCAAGTCGCGGTTGTTCTATGAATTGGTAGGGGCGTATAATCATACGCCCCTACAGATACACGGCTGTCTGGTGCTGGAAGCCTATTCGGTGTCGCATGGCAAAGCGACGGCGTACTTGCCGGTGACCGAACTGCTCAAGAGCTACTTTCGGATTGAGTCGCAGGACGACGAACGCACGCGGCGCGAGAAAGTCGGCGGGAAAGTCTTGATGCTCGACCGCAGCTTGGAAGACACGTTGCCCTATCTGTTTGCCTTGCTCGGCGTTGAAGAACAGCCCTCGCCACTCCAGCAGATGGACCCGCAGATCCGGCGACGGCGGACGTTTGAGGCACTCAAGAAACTCTTTCTCCGCGAGAGTCTCAACCAACCGTTGATCCTCATCTTTGAGGATTTACACTGGATTGACAGTGAGACGCGAGGGTTTCTCGATGTGCTGAGCGAGAGTGTAGCCTCGGCCAAGGTCCTGCTGCTGGTGAACTATCGTCCGGAATACCGCCAGGAGTGGGGGCAGAAGACGTATTACACGCAGGTACGCTTGGCGCCGTTTGGCACAGCCGAAGCGGAAGAATTCCTCGATGTGTTGTTGGGTACGTCTGAATCCCCTCTCCCTCGAGGGGAGAGGGACAGGGAGAGGGTGAGTGACACGCCTCTCCACGCCCTCAAACGTCTCATCCTCCAGAAGACCGAAGGCACGCCCTTCTTCATGGAAGAGATCGTGCAGGAGTTGGTGGAACAGGGAGTGTTAGTACGCGACGCCGTAGGGACAGGTCTTGTGCCTGCCCGAATCGAGGGCACCCACAAGGGGATGCCCCTACAGCTTCCGACGACCGTCCAGGGCATCCTCGCCGCACGTATCGACCGCCTCGTTCCTAAAGAGAAGACATTGCTGCAACAGCTTGCGGTGATCGGTCGCGAATTCCCTGTGAGTCTGATCCGCCTCGTCCTCCCGCAGCCTGAAGATGAACTGTACCGCCTCCTTGCCTCCCTGCAACGAAAAGAGTTTCTCTACGAACAACCCGCGTTTCCCGAGGTCGAATACATTTTCAAGCATGCGCTGACGCAAGAGGTAGCGTATAACTCGGTGTTACAAGAACGGCGCAAGGCACTCCATGAGCAGACCGCGCAAGCCATCGAAGAACTCTACAGCGCTAACCTGGAAGACCACTACAGCGCCCTGGCGCATCATTACAATCGCAGTGGCAATGCCGCAAAGGCCGTGGAGTATCTCAGCCTGGCGGGACAGCAAGCGGCACGGCATTCGGCTAACGCGGACGCCATCACCCATCTCACCGCGGCTCTTGCATTGCTCCAGACCCTGCCGGACACCACCGCCCGAGCCCGCCAAGAACTCGCCCTCCACCTCAGTCTCGGCGCTTCGTTGATAGCCACGAAGGGGTATAGTGCCGCCGAAGTGGAACAGACCTACACCCGAGCGCAGGAGTTGTGTCTACAGGTAGGGGAGCCGCTCCAGGTCGCGCAAGTCCTGTATGGGCTGTGGGTATTTTACGCAGCGCGGGGGAATCACACCGCAGCGCTCGCCTTGGGGGAACAGTTCCTCACCGTCGCCCACAGACAACAGGATTCCACCCTGTCCCTCGGGGTCCATGCAGTGTTGGGGGCAACATTGCACTGGCGCGGAGAGTTCACCCCCGCGCAAGCCCATTTTGACCAAGCCTTTGCTTTCTACGACCCCGAACATCATCGCGACTTGGCCTACCAGGTGGGACAGGACCCGGGGGTAATAGCGCTGGTCTGTGCAGCGGAGACCCTCTGGTATCGTGGCTACCCAGACCAGGCCCTGGAGCGCGTCCGTCACGGGCTCTCCGTAGCCCAAGCCCTGTCACATCCCTTGAGCTTGGTGGACGCGCTGGATCATGTTGCCTTCGTGCATCTGTTCCGCCGCGAGGGCCAGGAGGCCCAAGCCCACGCGGAAGCGTTACTGACCCTCGCTCGCGAGCACGAGTTTGCATTGTGGTTGGGCTATGGGCCTAGCCTGCAGGGCTGGGCACTCGCCGAGCGTGCCTCGCTGTCCGGTGCATGGGAGCAGAGAGAAGCAGGACTCGTGCAGCTCCGGGAGGGGCTGGCTGCTGGGCGGGCCACGGGGGCAGAGATATGGGTCCCACTCTATCTGGGCGTGGTGGCCCAGGGTTATGGGCAAAGCGGTCAGGCGGAAGAAGGACTGAGGGTGGTCGCCGAGGCGCTCGCTGTAGTGGAGAAGAATGCGGAACGCTGGAATGAAGCGGAGTTGTATCGGCTCAAAGGGGAACTCCTGCTGGCGCAGGAAGGCAAAGAGCACGGAGCATGGAGCCAAGAGCAGGGAGCGGAAAGCATGGAGCAAGGAACGAAGAGCCAAGAGCAAGAGTCCGAAAATACTGGTCCCCGACCCCTGCCCCCCGACCCCCAAGGCGAAGCCGAAGCGTGTTTCCTCAAAGCCATCGACATTGCCCAAAAGCAACAAGCCAAATCCCTCGAACTCCGCGCGACTATGAGTTTGGCTCGGCTGTGGCAGAGTCAAGGCAAGAAAACCGAGGCTCACCAGATGTTATCCGAGATCTATAACTGGTTCACCGAAGGGTTTGATACCAAGGATTTGCAAGAGGCGAAGGCGTTGATTGAGTCATTGAGCCATTAAAACATTGAACCATCATGAGTGACGTTCCAAACGGACAAGCTTACGAACAAAGTCGATATGCAACGAGTAGTTTTGTAACAAATGGGTTCCCACGAGGATCTGGGAGTCGGGTACGAATGTTGCCTCTGCTTGGACGATGTGGCCATCGAAAGGAAACTCAACCAAATAGACATCTTCTTCGATGGTTTGTCCGCCAGCCAAAGCGGAGGTTACGCGACCAACGTAGCGAGCGTTGAGTAGGCTGCGCAAGCTGTCTGGCAATTCCACATCACCATTGAAGCCTGTATCGATCACCGCGGGCCAGTCTCGTCCGGCAATCGACAGGGTAATCGTTGGAACCCCATCAGCCGAGACACTGCCAAGAATCACTGTCGATTACCCTTACGGAAATAGCTTGTAGCGCCAACACGTTCAAAAAAGAGTGGCGAAGCTAACCCTTCGGCATCACGCTGCGACACAATTTCTTGAATTGAGTGCCCAAACCAGATCCGTCCGCTCATAGGGTCGATTCCTACCGTTTGCCCTATTCGGTCGGCAAGATCGTGCTGCCGCTGGTACTCCTCCCAAATTTTCTTGACCTTGGCTGAGTCCTCTTCTTGCCACTGGGAAAGTTCCATAAGCATCACCTCCTATCCGAGTTGCGAAAACACATACGGCCCTTCGGGAATAACCGCAACGCTCGCACCGCGCGGTAATTCTTGGCAGAGTGTATCAACCGCCTGCTGCGGCTCTTCAAACGTTGGTCCCCATAAATAGCGACGATCCTCTGCCGGAATACCGGGCGTACAAAACCACACGCGGGCTCTTTGCATGACCAGAGCAAGTTTCTCTAATTGCCACTGGTCTATCACTACTGGTTCTTTCGCCATCGTTTCAAGGCACGTGTGTGAATCGGAAAAGCGGCGGACAAATTTGGTGAACTCAGGACTGCCGAGTCCTTCCTGACACTCGGCTGCCAGGAGAATCGTGCCTCCCGATTTGACGATGTGCGATGCTGCCGTGACCCCTTTGACGGCTTGATAATACGTGAGATCGAGCGGATACCCGGCACATGTGGTGATTACGGCATCAACTGACTCTGCCAGTGACGCCAGCGTCGTCGCACGGACAAACTCGACACCTTCGGCATGTGCGGCAACTGGATTGCCAGCAAAGACCTGTGCGATTTGCCGTGAGCGGGTCAACGCGACATCAATGATAAAGTCATGGCGAACCATTTGGGCAATTTCTAACAATTCATGATGTAGTGGATTGTCAGGAAACGATCCTTCCACGACTTTGGGATTACGCATGAAGAACGGGCTGTGCAAGCGTTTGATTGTTTCTTCGCCAGCCAGTCCTGGGGCGACGAGTTTTCTTCCTCCGGAAAAGCCAAGCATCAGATGTGGCTCGATGAAACCGAGTGAAATATGGAGATCGCTTTCGACAAATCGTCGGTCGATCAACACACGGGTGCCAGAACGAGTTGTCCCAAGGTCGGTGTGAGAGGTTACATCACGAGCGTCGTGCGAGGCGATCATATAGCGACTAAGAATTTCTGGTCCGACGATCGTATGAAGTTCTTGTTCCGTCGCTGCACGATGTAAACCAGTGGCGATGAGAATAGTGATACCCGAGCGAGGAATTCCGGCCTGCTCAAGCGCTGCCAGGACATGCGGCAACACGACACGATTCGGTACGGGGCGTGTGATGTCACAAATAGAGATTGCTGCACTCTTCCTGTCCCGTGCGAGATCGAGCAAAGCTGGCGAGTCGATCGGTTGACGCAAGCCTTCCGCTAATGCCGCATCGGGAGAGGGGACCGCGGTGGCGAACTTTGGTTCAAGGACGTTTGCCTGCACGTGTGATGGAATCTCGACCTCTGCTCCGTCACGACCAAACGCGAGTTTCACTTTCATGGTTGACACGACTCCTTTCCTCTCCCTATAACCTGTCACTTGTTCTCTGTCACCTGATCGAAAAAGGAGGAGCTATGGCAAAAAGTGTAGAAGCCCGGTTACAAGAGATGGAAGACCGCGAAGCGATTCGTGAATTACCGCTCAAATATTGTGACCTGGTGTGGAAAAAAGATGTCCCTTCTATCGTCAATCTTTTCACTGAAGATGGTGAGTTTGATGCCGGTGGTGCAATTGCTCCAGCGAAAGGACGCACCGAACTGCTCAAGGCCTATAATGAAGGGCTCGGGCTCGATCCACGCCCATATATCCACAATCACGTGTTCCAACTCGAAAGCCCGACCTGGGCGAAAGGTAATAGCTATTTGGATCTACGCGCAACCCAGAATGGCAAAAGCATGATCGCGTCAGGATATTATGACGATGCCTACAAGAAAATTGGCGACGAGTGGAAATTTCGCTCACGCAAATTTCATATTCTGTTCTGGACGCCGCTGACCGAGGGGTGGGCGGAGCAGAAGAAGTAAGAAAAAGTAATGAGTAATGAGGACTGAGTGATGAGCGACGAGGAATCCGGAAGTACGTTTCTCTTACTCATTACTCAGCACTCATTACTGTTTTTACAGCGGTGAAAACTTCTTCCTCCTCAGCAGCTTTCCTCTCCCCGATGAACCTAGCACCTTGCCGTTCTCAACAATGACCTCACCACGAGAGAGAGTCATGGTTGGCCAGCCAGTGACTTGAAAGCCTTCGTGTAACTCGTAATCCGAGCGCGAGTGCATATCCCGATGCCGAATCGTCACTTCTTTCTTGGGATCGAAGATGATGATGTCGGCATCTGAACCAACCGCAATCGTACCTTTTTGTGGATACAAACCAAACAGTTTGGCGGGATTGGTAGAGATCACTTCGACAAAGCGGTGAATCGACAGCCGTCCTTTGCCAACGCCTTCGGAATAAAGCATGGGCAGAATGGTTTCTAAGTTCGACATGCCTGGCAACAATTCATCAACGGTCTTGCCTTTTTTCTTCTGCGCCAAGTTCCAGCCACAATGGTCAGTGGCAACAGTTTGGAGATTGTCAGATCGGAGACCGTCCCACATCGCCTGCATCTGTGAGGCTTCACGCAACGGAGGCCAGCCGAGATAGCGTTCGCCTCCCGGCTCCTCGAAACGTTCGCGTGACAAATGAAGATAAATGGGCCGTGTTTCGCCGTAGATAATTTGCCCACGTGCCCGTGCTTCACGCAGCGGGGCCAACGCTTCTTCACAGGAGAGGTGCACGAGGTAAATCGGTGCCTCGGCATAGCGGGCCATCGTCACTGCACGCTGCACGGCAAGCCCTTCTGATAGGCGCGGTCGTGAATCCGCGAAATATTTGACCCCGAACTTCCCGGCGGCGTTAAATTGTTGGGTCAAATAGGAAATCAGACATTGATCTTCGGCGTGAATGTTGGTGATTGCGCCGACTTTCCCGGCTTGGGCAATCACTTTGAGATACTCGGCTGCTAGCTCATCGAACCGAGCCATGCCAATCATGAATAACTTGAAACTGGTGTGACCATCGGCAGCGGCATCTGCCATCTCGTCGATAATCTTTTGTGTCGGTTCCAGAATGACAGGGTGCAATCCGTAATCAATGACGGCTTTTCCTTCCGCCTTTTTCTGCCAGGCTTCAATACTGCCTTGGATTGATTGTCCGGGCTCAGGCAACGCGTAATCGACAATGGTCGTGACGCCACCGCACGCTGCCGCCGCGGTGCCGGAATAGAAATCGTCTACCGAGCGATTTCCCAGCAGTTCAAAATCGACGTGGGTATGAACATCTACTCCGCCAGGGAAGAGATATTTGCCGGCAGCATCGATCTCTTTGGCTGCCGGGCCAAGTCCTTGGCCGATCTGTTTGACTTTTCCTCCTTCGATGGCGACATCAGCTTGATAAATGTCACCGTGGGTGACTACCGTACCGTTGCGAATGATGAGATCCATAGCGCCCTCCTTTTTCACGGTAGCAGCAGACAATCTCACTCCTTCCTCTAAGTCAATCCTTCATGCAGGATAAGTAGGAATTGTTATCGTGGAAAACAAAGCATAGGATAAAAAGATTCCACTAAGAAGATAGAGAAAATGAACAGTCAAAGAACACCAATTGTGATGGAAGAAGTGACCGACTCGGAACAATTAGTCCAGGCGTGTCAGCAACGTGAGCAGTTCGACCGGAATAGCGCATGGTTACAAGCGCATATTGTGGAGGTGTATTCCACACATCGCGGCAAATGCATTTGCATTGCTGGGGAAGAGCTTTTCGTGGCGGATACAGCGAAAGAAGCCATTGCCCAAGCCACTGCAGCTCACCCTGATGATGAAGGATGGTTTACTCGCTACATCCCCAAGGAAAAAGTGGCGAGCATTTATGCGCTTTAACGGCGAATGGCTTCAGTGTGACGACGGAATTGTCCGTCCCGTTATCAGAGCTGAAATTGAGACGAATAGCGGTTCCTGGCGTGCACTTGAGCTGCTCGTTGACACTGGAGCGGATCGCACAGTACTGAGCGCGAATGTTCTGGAATCCCTCAATTTGGCAACGATTGAACCGCGAGACGGAATCGGCGGTGTTGGTGGGCTTGTTGACTCTGTCGCGGTGAAGACTCGCATCCGGTTGACGCGTGACGACGGCATGAAGGCGACCTTCCATGGCGAATATGCTGCGTGTGCGGAACACGAAGCGTTGGACATGAGTGTACTCGGCCGCGACATTCTGGAGATATTTGCGGTAATCGTTGACCGGCCCAGCGAAGTTATAGCAATGCTCGGTGGCCGGCATCACTATATAGTCGAAGAGCATTAGCCGGAATCCCATCTTAATTATCCGTGGTTCTTCTTTTTCCACAGCTTTTATTGTTCCGCGTTTCTCGTCCTTCCCAGTCATTCTTCACTTCCCCTCCCTTCAGCCTGAAGCCTCCAGCCTCTTTTCCTCATTCTCTACTCTTCATTTTTAATTTTTAATTCTTCATTCTTAATTCATCTCAGCCCTGCCTTCCTCAACGCCGCGATATGCCGCTCTAACACCGCCGGGTCTTTGAGCGGCACGCGTTGCCTGTGCACTTCTAGTGAGAACTTGGGATTGAGCCGCAGCACTTCTGCTGCGGCAGCTTGCGCTTCGGTCTCTCGGCCGAGTTCACTATAGATCGCCGCTAGATGAAGATGAAACCCGAGAGAATTGGGGAACTGCCGCAACATACGCAGATAGAGTGCCGCCGCCTCTTCCAGTCGTCCTGCCAGTGCATACGCGGACGCTACTCCGTAGAGACAAAGATCATCAGATGGCAGCGCTTTGAGGCTGAGCGCTCGCTCGCCAACTTGTACTGCCTCTTCCACCCGCCCGACTTGACTAAGCCCAAAGGCCAACTGCATCTGGCCACACACAAAGTTCTCGTCAAGCACTACCGCCTGCTCAAATGCAGCAATGGCGCGGTCGTATTGCTTCTGCCACAGATAGACAAAGCCCAAAGCGGTGTGGCTCCAAGGCAAGGCAGCACTGAGAGCGATGGCGTTTTGGGCGGCGTCGTATGCTTGGTCCAAGAGCTTGGGGTCATGACTTTGCTGGATAATCCATTGGGCAGTGTAGTTGTACACCAGAAGAGGATAGACGCCGGGATGAAAGGGAATCCAGACGAGGAATTGCTTCAGCGCGGTTATCGACTCGGCGTAGCGTTCGGTTACGTGATAGACCCAACCTAACATGAAGAGATAAGCAGGAGGGGTGGGAGGGCTGAGGCGAATCGCCTGTTGGATGGACTGCAGCGCCTCCGTTGGCCGGCCTGCGAGGATCAATATCTCAGCTTGCACGTTATAACTATCTGCGTAATTTGGTGCAAGGTTGATCGCCAGCTCGATTTCGCTCAGAGCGCGCTCGAGCTGGCCGTTGCGCGCATAGACCTCAGCGAGCAGATGGTGGGATTCGGGGAGCAAGTCATCGAGGGCAACCGCTTTTTGCCCGTACTCCAAGGCACGCTCCAAGTTCTGTGGATCGGGATTCCATTGTATGAGAAAGCCGTCACTCTCGACCCGCAATATGCACTGGCCTACGCATGCATTGGCTGGACCTACTTTCTAGAGTGGGTCATGCAATGGAATCCCGATCCACAGAACTTGGAGCGTGCCTTGGAGTACGGGCAAAAAGCGGTTGCCCTCGATGACTTGCTCCCCGAATCCCACCATCTGCT
>JAYVFX010000316.1:0-2758 GCA_043772795.1 Deltaproteobacteria bacterium | reverse complement strand
TACGTCTCGCAGCAGCTCAAACAGCGGACGCGCGTCAATTTGCTCCTTGGGCCCAGCCCAGAATCGTAAAGCATTGTTGGCAGCCTGCAGCGCCTCTTGTTGATAAGCCCCAGGCGCGTCTTGTTCGAGAGTTCGTGCCAGAAGGGCAATCTCCGCAGGATCCAAGTTGCCGCTCAGTTGCTCCAACAACACTATCTGTGCTTCGCTCCCACCAATTTTTCCTAGCGTCTCAATTAGCGCTTGGCGCAGGCTTGTGTGCTCTATCAATTCCCCACCGTTCATCTTGGCAAAGTTGATATCTCCCTTGTGACGCAGAAACTCACGAATTGTGGGGACGGCTGCTTTCCCTTGTTTCCGCAGCTCATACAGGGGCCGTTGAATAGCCTTTGCTTCCTTGGTGGAGACCTTTTTCTGGTCTGTGAGCTGCGTCACAAGATCGTTCAGCCGTACCAGGTCTTGCGCGGAACCTAGCGGTTGGACCGACGCTTCCCGTCCCGTCTCGCCTGACGCCGCAGCCGCAAGTAGTGGTGGTTGTGGCGTCAGGCCGAGTCGTATGTTCCCCTGCCCGGATGACGCTGGCCGTCGCGAGGTGCTGGGCTTCTGGATTTCGGCATGTGACGGCGCTGGCGTTTGTTCTTGCGACTTTGGCAGAGTAACGGTCGCATTCTTCCACGCCGCTGGAGCCACTAAGAGGTAAAGGCTTATGCAAATAACTCCAAAGAGCAGCGTCACCGTCCATGACGATCCGTACGCTTGTCTCGGAGTCGTTTCGTATCGTCCGTTGGGAGAGCTACGTGCCATACGTCTTGCGTATTTCCTCAAACGTCACGACTGTTTGCTGCACGTACCATGCAGCTTTATGAACAAGAGCAGGAGGAGTCTGCAGACCCCTCCTGCTTGTGTTGGACGCGCCACGTTGGATCAGGTGTAGATTTGGTGGACGTGTGTCAACGTCACTCTGTTTTGTTGTCTCCACACTTATTATCCGGGCGCACCTGGGCAGGTACAGGCACAGCTGATTCGAACCACATGTATGCCATGTTCGTCGGTAACGCAGCTTAGGATTGTGGCCTGCTTATTCTGAGAGGTCGTCCAACACTGGAAATTACCGAAATTAGCTTGAGCTATGCATTCGTCCTCGGGTGGCGGGCAGCTTTCGGCCCGGTCGTCGGTGAAAGACCAGGGCCCGTTCTGACATGTAAAGCGACAGGAGCCTGCATTGCAGGTGCCGAACCTGGTTCTTTCAAGGGCTCCGTCGCTACATGCTGTGTTGTCCGCTAGGTTTGTGTGAGGACAGCCAGTCTGGGGGTTGCACGTCCCGTCTGTGGTGCATGAATTGCCATCGTTACAAGAAACGGCGGTATGAGTGATGCCGGTACTGGAGTTGCAGGCATCAGTGGTACACGCATTGTGATCATCAATAGTGATGGCGGTATTGATGCAGCCCGAAGCGGGGGAACACGAGTCATCCGTACACACGTTATTGTCGTTACAGTTGAGCGGGGTACCAGCTTGGCAACTGCCATTGCTGCAGACTTCACGACCGTTACACATCGTCGTGTCATCACACGGTGCAGTGTTATTCGTATGTACGCATCCGCTGGTCGAGTTGCACGAATCATCCGTACAGCTATTGTTGTCATTACAGTCAGGGGGAGCCCCGCCTACGCACGCTTTATTGCTGCAGGTGTCGTTGGTGGTACAGGCGTTACCGTCATTACACGAGGCGGTGTTGGCAGTATTGACGCAGCCCGAGATTGGGTTGCACGAATCATCCGTACACACATTCCCATCGTTGCAATTGGGAGGTGCTCCGCCCACGCAGACCCGATTACTGCAGGTGTCGTTGGTGGTGCAGGCGTTGCCGTCATTGCACGGCACGGTGTTCGCGGGATGGCTGGCATCGCACACGCAACTGTTCTTCACGGTGGATTTCACATCGTTGGTACAGACATTCCCATCGTTACAGAGCGTCGAACAGTTAGCGGCACAGGAACCCAGCTTATCGCCATGCGCGAGGTGGTCTGCGACCGACGTAGTATCAACCGAGATCGTATTCCAGTTGGTGGGATTATCGGGCGGGAGGTGGCAAATGGTGGTTTTGGGGGCAGCACTGGCCACCGAAGCGCTGAAGATCGCCAGGATGGCGACGAGTAATGGAAGGAGCAAGAGTTTCTTCATAGTATTCTCCTCTTCAAGTAGATGGTTAGAGACAAATAAGTTCTTGGGTAAGTTTTGCGGAATGTTAGAAGATACCCGTTTGAGTCGTGGCCATGGTCAACCGCTCAGTCAACATTCCTCCGGAGCGATAAATTTCTTCTGCCGTTTCAGCTCGGCGCTGGTGGCGCACGTCGACGCATCGTGTTGTTGCCTCCCCTCGTACTCGTCCGCTCTCCCCAACGCGACACATCTGGATGGCGGTCGTCACGTAAAAAGGTATTCTTGGCGCAGTACTAAAGCATACTTATTGTTCTACTGTCAAATGAAAGCCTTCACTCGACGCTCTGGTCAACAGTATCCTCAAAGGTTCCCCTCTGCTGATCTGCGTGTTGATTAGACCTTATGCAGGAGTTTTTGCCCACTCTTGTAACGCTGCAAATTCTCCAGCCACAACTCCGCCACACGCGGTAAGTACATTGGCGATGACCACGCATTGTGTGGTGTCACAAAAAGATTCGGTACGTCCCACAGATCGTCGTCTGCAGGCCACGGCTCAGTGGGCAGCACGTCCAAACATGCTTGTCGTAGCTTGTCACCT
>JAYVFX010000315.1:0-4420 GCA_043772795.1 Deltaproteobacteria bacterium | reverse complement strand
ACCAGTGGTTACGCTGAAAATGTAACACTTATTTGCTTACGAAGCTTTATCTCAGTTGGGCTACTTGAACACACAGTAGGAAACCCCATACGATAGGGCTGCTCAATAAATAAGTAAAAAATCATTCCTTGATGCCAGCGCGAGATCGTTACCATGACCAAGTCAAATCTTCCCTGCTTAAAGAAGGGTGGATGATTACCCATGATCCGCTCCGGCCTCAGTGGGGACTCTAAGGATATGAAGGATATGTATGTGGATCTGGGTGCCGAGCAACTCCTGGCGGCAGAAAAAGACACACGCAAAATCGCGGTGGAGGTCAAAAGTCTTATCGGTCTCTCCGAAATGGATGATCTCGAAAAAGCCATCGGCCAGTATGTGGTCTATTATAATGTCCTGCGTCAAGTCGAACCGGAACGAGACTTGTATCTAAATCGGACCACAGAAGATTCGTACACTCCCGTACGGACTACGCCAGATTCCCTACGCCTATGGGAATATCCAAATTCAAACGGTCTTTGACCGAGAGGGGAATCACTATTTGTTGATGCTGGTTGGACGTGAAGGGATACGGCGAGTGCATGGCTATCTCGGGCATATGGACATCTACGAGGGAAAAACCTGGATTCAGCGTGATGGTACTGAACACGGCATCGCACGTGACTTCATTGAGGCCGGTGTTCCCAAAGACCACATTGTCCTCGCTTTTCGCTTGCCCGAAATGCGCCAGGGCACAGAGTTCGCAGTCACATAGCATTGCTCACATCTCATTATGCAAAGAACTGTAGGGTGGGGCATGACCCACCTCAAGGTATTGAGCTTCGAAGTTACCGTCCGTAGAATGCGCGTCGCTCTTGGTGAGTTACTTTCTCTGGACATCGAGACGATTGGTGTTGCTGACTTGGCCGGGAAGTACGAGACGGACTCGACGTTGCGCTCCACCTGTGAAGAGGGCTATCGGGCACGTGAGGCTGAGCACGACTCATCATCGCGTTCGACACGAAGGAGGGCATGACAGTGACACGTGTAGCAGTAATGAATCCTATAGTGGAGCCAGTACCAGCGGATGGACCTCTCCGAAAGGTCACGCTTCTGGAAAAGGGGAACTGCCTAACGCGCCCGGAGTTCGAGCGCCGGTATGAGGCAACGCCGCCTATCAAGGGGATGGCAAGCCGCGAACATGAAGAGTACGTCCAGCGGATAACTCACCGTGACGAGTAACCCTACGTCTGTGCCCGCTCTATACTCTTGTCCTATAACTATTGCTGTTCGCCAGCTCACCAAGCAGTTTCCTACGAAACGGTCGTTGGGTGAGCTTATGCGCCATCCTTTTCAACAACGGTGGGTGACGGTGCTTGATGGGATCGACCTCACAGTCAACCAAGGCGAGGTCTTGGGGTTGCTCGGACCAAACGGGGCCGGGAAAACCACGCTGATGAAAATTCTCTGTACTCTCCTGCTTCCTTCTGGAGGGAACGCGGTTGTGAATGGATATGATGTGGTGAGTGCACCATTACATGTCCGACAAGCAGTTGGTTATTGTCTCAACACCGAACGCAGCTTCTATTATCGTTTGAGCGGCAAGCAAAACTTGGAGTTCTTCGCCACGCTAAATAATTTACCGACACAAGAAGTGAATACTCGTATCGCAGAAGTGTTGGACGTTGTCGGACTCACGGCAGCCGCAGGTTCGTCGTTTATGACCTACTCGAAGGGCATGCAGCAACGACTTGGTTTAGCTCGGGCTCTGCTGACGAATCCGGCAGTGCTGTTGCTCGATGAGCCTACCAACGGCTTGGACCCAGGAGCGGCGACTGAATTTCGCCATTTTCTGCGCAAGAAACTCGCAGACGAGTTGGGAAAGACCGTGCTCTTCGTCACGCATAGTTTGGAGGAGGCACACGAGTGTTGCGACCGTATAGCGATTATGGATCAGGGGAAGCTCGTGTTTGAGGGAGATTGGTCGGCCTTGCAAACATATCTGCGCACGCATGGTTTTCCGGGGCGGGAAGCGAAAAACGAGTAATGCAAAAGCTCTTCGCCTTTCTCAAGCGGGATCTCCTCACCGAGGTCAGCTATCGTTTCTCTTTCTTCTTTCAACTCCTCTCGGTTTTTTCCTCTATCGCGTCCTACTATTTCCTCGCCCGTTTTATCGGCAATGCCGCGATTCCAGAACTCAACGCGTATGGCGGCGATTATTTCGCCTTTGTGTTGGTGGGTGTCGCGCTGAGCGACTACTTGAGCACTTCGTTAGACGCGTTTTCCCGCACTATCCGTGATTCGCAGTTGACTGGGACGCTTGAACCTCTCCTGTCAACGCAGACCTCGCTCCCGATCATCATTCTTTGCTCTGCAGTGTATCCCTTTGTCTGGACTTCCTTTCATGTGCTTCTCTACTTCGTACTCGGAGTTGGCATCTTTGATGTCCACTTCACTGTTGGTAACTGGTTTGCGGCTGTTGTATTGCTGCTGTTGGCGATCGTTGTTTTTAGCGGACTAGGTATTCTCTCAGCGAGTTTTATCATGCTGTTCAAGCGCGGCAGCCCGGTGGCGTGGCTGTTTGGCATGATTTCCTGGTTGCTCGGTGGGGTGCTGTATCCGGTGACAGTATTACCAGAGTGGTTACAAAAGCTGGCAGCACTCTTGCCGATCACGTACGCGATTGAAGGCATGCGCGCAGCGTTGCTGCGAGGAGCGACCTGGCACGAACTGGGGCCCAATTTCGCTGTGCTTCTGCTCTTTGCTATTCTTGCCCTTCCTCTTGGCCTGGTCAGTTTTCAGTATGCAACGCGACGGGCGTTGATCACTGGCACTTTGGGGCAGTATTAGTGGTAGCTGTGACTCCTGAAAATCAACTTATTCTGCTGCTTGCGCGCGGTTCGGTGACACCAAGCATTGAACAGCAAGCTCGAGAGCTGTTGGCGACTCCACTGCAGTGGCAGTCGATCCTTGAGAAGGTGACTGCAGAAGAAGTATATCCGTTATTCAATCGCAACTTCAGCAACCTAGACTACCATAGCGTTCCGAACGAGGTCCGTACTCAACTTTACAACTTGTCTAGAATTCAGGCGCTGCGTAGTCGATTGATGACCGAGGAGCTTACGCGAGTTTTGGGATTGCTTGCCAGTGCTGGCATTGCGACAGTTCCATTGAAGGGCGTGGCTCTGGCTGAAGACCTCTATGGCGATCCAAGTATGCGGGTCTGTGTCGATATGGATATCTTGGTTCCCCCCCAGGCCATTCGCCAGACCTTTCGCTTTTTGCTGATGCACGGCTACGCGAGTGAATTCCCTTCAGGATTCTTTGCCGACTTGTTGTTACGTCACGATATCGAGTACGCGCTGAGGCGGCAGGATCACGGAATCCCTCATCTGCTCGAATTACACTGGGGTATTGTGTGGGGGGGACGGGCAGAGAAAACGATCGCTGCCGGTATGTGGCCAGACGCTTTTCCCACGACTGTGTGTGGCGCACCGGCTTACGCACTGCCTGCGGAATGGCAACTGCTGATTCTCGCGACCCATGCTGCTCGACATCAATGGCAGGGATTGAAATGGCTCGTGGATATTCATGATCTGTGCTGTTCAAAAGATATCGCGTGGGAAAAGGTGAGGGCTACAGCCGAACATTTCGGGTGGGAAGAACTCCTCAGTATCACCCTGCACATATGCCACACACTGTTCGAGACATCCGTTCCATCCGTCTTTACCCGAGATACGATTCCTTCGTGGGTGGGATTCTTTCCCGCCTCTGCTCCTGATCACTGGAGCAATGCGTTTTTTGCGACCCGCTTTCTCAAGACCCCCTTGGAGAGGCTGCGGTACGTTGCTCGCGTGCTTCTTATCCCCACGCTCGCTGAGCTGCGAACTTTTCCTCTGCCCTCGTTCCTCGGATTTCTTTACTACCCCCTGCGTCCGTTACGGCTCGCATGTAAATGGAGCTGGCAATTCGTCTCAGCAGGTTTGCAAAGAAGGCAGCTCCCTCATCAGAATTCACTAAACGAGTCAGGAAAGTGATATTCGGGTATAGGGAACTCGGGGAAATCTTGGAGGCACGATGGTTCGCAATGAATGCGCTCCCGCCACTTGCCGACTATGCGCAGCACGTGTTTGCCTTATGGCGTAAGCATCAAGGTCACGAGTAATGAGCGTTAGTTACTTGGTGTCATTCGCACGATGTCATCTTCGCCGAGGTACGAGCCGGTCTGCACTTCAATGACCTCTAGGAGATCCGGACCAGGGTTGGCAAGCCGATGCACCGTGCCCTGAGACACGTAGGTTGACTCATTCGTTTGCAGCATGATCTCTTCTGTGCCTTTTGTGACTCGTGCGGTTCCTTGCACGACGACCCAATGCTCATTGCGATAGTGATGAAATTGCAGACTGATCGACGCCCCCGGGAGGATCTCCAGTCGCTTCACTTT
>JAYVFX010000314.1:0-4459 GCA_043772795.1 Deltaproteobacteria bacterium | reverse complement strand
AGCAAGAAGCGAACGGCGTAGATCTTCATTATGTGTCTGTCGATACTAACGATAATAAAGAGTACGAGCAGATGCTGGCGAAGTTGGTTGGATAGATTTCCTGAACGATCCCCTCATGCTCTCGGATTAAATGCGGGTGGCGAAAGTCTCATTTTTACATTCTTATATGGCCGATATCTCATTATATTCAGGTAAATACTTTCGTCCGATTCTATAGAGAATCGAGTTGTCGGGCACAGCGTTTCTAATGTCACATTCTGCAGAGGTGATGGTAATTTGATCAGCTAACTCTTCTCGGAGAGTTTTGAATAAATTCTCTTTTGTGTTCCTAGCTGCTGGGTTAATAATCGCGATTTGCCGAAGAGAGACATTGCTACATAACCCTGCTGCAAGAAGGTATTTAAAGTGCATATCAGTTGGAGGAATTGAAAACCCTATGAGAATTATTCTTGTTGCGCTGCTCAGAGCCTCTAACGCGGTGTCCCAAATGTTCGTAAACGCTCCACCAAAGACTTTGCGCCAGGTTGGGGGGACTAAGACAACTTTTGCTCCTTCCTCACGCAATTCAGAATAATTTTTGTAGACAGTAATCTGCTCTGTATTGTTGTCTCTTGGCGTTCCCCAATTCACCGAGCCATGCAACTTAAGCACTCTTAATGGGAGTGCCGATGACTCTCTAGACGCTGTCTCATTTTGTGAATTTTTATCTTCTTCCGAGGAAGGTAATTTGTAATCAACGGGAACGTCCATATCCCTAAGCGAGTCTTCCAATATGGTGTCGTAATTAAAAGTGATGATCGTATTCTCCATATCAGAAGCGGGGAGGCAAAGTTTGCCACTCAATAAACCAGAATAAAGTTGGTAAAACGGGGCTCTGTAAGGAAATCGATGAGGAGATTGATTGCCGGTCCCAGAAGAGTCACCTTGAATTCTTTGCCAGAGTTTTGGCACTTCAGCTGGGGGAGAGTCAATGAGAATGCGAAAGGACGGCTCAGGGGTGGTTAGTTTTGCATAATCAAGCGTAGCGGCTATCGCCGTTGTCATCTGGTTGGTTAATTCATTCCCCTTCCATGCCGATGCCAAACTGAAGAGTTCCTCAATATTCTCTATGTTAACGTGAGCCCGGTATGCTGCTGCCGCAGCCTCCAGTCTGAATTGAATAATTCTCTCTACGGCCTTTGCTTCCTCCTCTCTTTTTTCATTATGGAGCCATTCGATATTATCTCTCATTCGGTTAAGGAAATCCCTAACAACAGGAAGACCTGCGTCACAAGAAAAACCAGCTCCTAAAATATAGACGTTATGATTTCTGTGAATTTGGTGAGAGGATAACACCGAGCCTCCTAAAGAACAGATGAGTGCCTGAAATCCAATCCGCTCAGTCCGGAGATCCGTACTGGTTCATTGTGGCTGTGTCCAATCTTCGACTTGCAAGTTTGGGATGCGGCGGAAGTCAGACAGATTGCGGGAGAGAAGGATAGCTCCATGAGCCAAAGTGATAGCCGCAATTTTGAGATCCATTGTCCCCAGACGTAGACGCGCCCGTCGGAGAGAAACGAAGCGAGCCGCCGCGACTTCATCAAACTCAAGCATGGGAGTATCCGTGAAAAATGTGAACAACCTCTGCAGTTGGTGATACGCAAAGATTTCTTGCTCAATTTTTTTCGATCGGCTCAAGACCACTAACCATCCGCGCATTTGTTCTTCGACGTTGATGATGGTTGTATAGATCTCATCGGGAGCTACAAAATGAAGCCGCCTCACCAGCATGGAATACGCAGGCTCGCTCTGGCGTTGGATAAGCGTCAAATGATCCGTGTCGAGGATGATCATGGACGTTTGCGTGCGGCAAGGGATCGGCGGTATGCTCGGCCAGCAGCGACGACTTCATCAAAGCGAGGATCATTTTTGAACGTTCCTGCTAACCGTTTCCACCAGGGCGTTTTGGCTGTTCGGCGGATCGCTTCAAGCTCGGTCTGTACTTCACGCAACTGCCTTTCCAAATTCTCCACGCGCTTTTGTAAGGCATTATTGTTTGCCTGCATGCATATTCCTTTCGCAAAACAAGAAAAGCGTATGGCGATTGCCGAACGAGGTCAAGGATGATCATAGGCTCATCTTGCGTCTGTCCTTTTCACGAACACGTTGTGTTGAAGAGCTCAACGGAGGCGGAAAGATCGCATGCCTACTTACTAATCTCCAGTACCCGATCGAGCAACTGCTGCGTTAGTGCAGCACCAGGTAGTGACAAATCGAGATCATGCCCGAGTTCGAGTGCGAGGCGTAGATCTTTGTGCATCAGTTGCAGGAGTCCTCGTGGACCGGTGGTGTAGTTGTCTTTCAGCTTGTGTTGCTGGGTCCAATGATCGGCAATACGACTTTGTGCAGCGCCAGCATGAACTACTTGTTCCATCACTTTCAAATCAACCCCAGCTTGTTCTGCTAGTCGCATCCCTTCGGAAGCCGCTAACATGTTGACATAGACAATCAGATTGTGAGCTAGTTTTGCGGCTGCCCCAGCGCCGAGGTCGCCAAGGTGAAAAATGTTCGCACCGGACGTGGTAAAAATCGGTCGACACTTCTCAAATGCAGTCTTGTCACCACCGACCATGTAACACAACGTCTTGGCATACGCGCCACTTTCCCCACCGCTGACTTCGGCGTCAATAACAGTGACGCCTTTGGCTTTTGCTAGTTCAGCTAACTTGCGCACGGTTTTGGGATGAACTGTACTATGAATGGCGATGACACTGCCTGGCTTAGCACCGTTGAGCACTCCACCTTCTCCCAAGGTGACCGCTTCAACCTGTGCGTCATCGACAACGACTAACTCAATGATTTCCCCGTGCGAACCGACTTCCTGTGCCGAGCGAGCCACTTTTGCGCCGAGTCCGGAAAGTTCCTGCAGAGGCTCCTGGCGTAGATCGTAGACCATAAGATCGAAGCCTGCTTTTGCAACGTTAATCGCCATCGGTTTGCCGATATTGCCGAGGCCGATAAATCCGATTCGTGTTGCCATGACGTCCCTCCGTTTCCATGTTACGTGTTGCGTGCTGCGTCCTCAGGGATGTGATAGGCAGCTACTCGCTCGTTGGTAAATCCCTTCAACTCTAAACTCGCATTCCACAATATAAATTGTTGCGCCAGGGCGGGGGTTTCGTGTTGCAAGTGTTCGACCACAGACGCAGTCGCGATAATGCCACCAGGGGGAATCTGTTTGAGGAGTCGCGACGCTAAGTTAATACTTGGACCAATCAGCGCCACCGAACGGCGCAATGTGGTACCGATGACGCCAATGATTACGTCTCCAATGTTGAGACTGAGGCGGGCGCGTAGTGGTGTTGGCCGATCAGTCTGTGTACGAGCCAGTGTATCGCGGATCACTAACGCTGCCTGTGTTGCTTCAGTAACCGACTCGAAGTACAGGAGTGCGCCATCTCCCTCATAGTCTTTGACATCGCCACAGTGAGCGAGAGCAACATCGGTTACCACTTCCATGAACTGTTGAACCACTTGCAGTGCGACTTCGGGCGGTTGGTCCACGACCATTGCCGTGGAGTCGGCGATGTCAACAAATAGCACTGTCAATGATTTGCGTGTGGGGATACCTTGCTGGGCAGCATAACTGGCGACGAGGCCAGGAAGAAATGTATGCGTATGCGCCGTAGCTTGAGTTCTCGCTGCCGTTGTTGGTGTATTGGCTCGAGCAGGAGGCGTTGCCTCTAGTGTTTCAATAACATTTTGTTCGAGGCGGAAGGGTACAACCGGATATCCAGCTTGTTCCCAGGCGAGCAAACCTCCTCGTAGCGCGTAGGCTGACTCGAACCCTTCTGCCTGTAGCCACAGCGCCGCCCGGGCGCTGCTCGCGTCCCCGCTTCAGGTGCAATAGGCGACAACTGTACTATGGCGCGGCAATTGTCGTGCTTGCTCAACGACCGATGACAAGGGCATCCAGCGTGCTCCACGAATCTTGTCTGGATGTAGGTTGAGAGCGTCTTCAGTACGGACGTCCAAGATGATGAGTGCCTCTTTTTTTGTTACGCGGCTGTATAGCTCCTCTGGACTCAAGCGTGGGGCTTCTGGTGTCGCCATATACGGCTACTCCTTTTGTTACATACTGTGCCCGCTTAATGATTCCACCGCAAGCGCGATAGATTGACCGTGACGGAGACGCGTGAACCGGCATAGGCTGCTGCGAAAGGCATGAGGAGGCATCTATGAACAAACGTGTGAAGGTTATCATTCCCTTTCCCTTTGACGAGAAAGGGATTGCCAATCGCCGCGCCCAACTTCCCGGCGAGTTCAATCGTCCAGGATTCGAAGTCGAGTTCGTACCGGTGCGGAACAGCTGCGCGTATGGAGACAGTTGCTACGATACCCTGTTGATGGACATGTTTATCTTTGAAGCGGGCCTGCGTGCGGAAGAGGAGGGGTATGCTGCGGTCTGTATTGACACTGT
>JAYVFX010000313.1:0-2674 GCA_043772795.1 Deltaproteobacteria bacterium | reverse complement strand
GGCGTTGGTGCTGATGACGGAGATTCTGCCTGAGAAACTGAGGGTGGTTTTTTTCCAGCGGGTGGTGGTGGGTAAAAGTACGAAATCAGAGCCTGATATCCAAGAATGATGAGAAGCGACAGAAAAAATGCGAGAAAGCTTCTTTTATCCACTACATGCCTCGTATCGAGAACTCATTGCTCTGGTAGGGGATCGTCCCCGCCTGGATGCCAAGGGTTACACTTTGTTATGCGCATCACACTCAGCCGAATACCCTCTATCAAGCCGTACCGTTGTAACGCGGCAAGGGCGTAGGCTGAGCAGCTGGGAGAAAAACGACACGTTGATCCGAACATGGGAGAAATCGCCCAGCGATAGAATAAGATAACGCCCTTCAAGGCCTCCACTCCTAGAGCAGAGATCGTAGGTATGAGGCTGGGAAAGAAGGGCGGAGCTTTACTTTCTGGACTGAGCAATAGAGAGTGCCTTTCCCAACTCTTCAGAGACCTGAGCGAGCGTGAGTTGATCTGCCCCGGCTCTCGGAATCACCACGATATCACAGGCTGGAATGATGAGCGCCTTATGGGTGCGAAAGAACTCTCGTAGTAATCTCTTCATGCGATTGCGGACGATGGCATTACCAAAGCGGCGGGATGTTGTAATCCCCAAGCGAGAGTATTGACCTAGTGCCGGAGCGGTAGCAACCAGAAAATGCTGACTGTGCCGTTTTCTTCCTTTTTGTTGGAGAAAGAGGAAATCTCGGCGTTCAAGCAGCCGCACAGACTTTGGAAACGATCCATTCGAAGCGCTTAGCGGTGCGCCGGCTTTGGCGGAACCGTGACGGTTAGGCGTTTGCGTCCCTTGTCGCGCCGTCTCTTGATAACTGCGCGACCCGCGGTGGTGCTCATCCGAGTGAGAAACCCGTGGGTTCGTTTTCGACGACGATTGCTTGGTTGATATGTTCTTTTCATGGAGGTTCATCCGTGCAGATTCTTATGGCAAAGAGGGCGTATCTGACCATACTGGAGGGAGGATGTCAATTTTCCCTAACGAGAAAACTCCGGTTTTGCTTCCCGAGTGAGGAGGTCAATAACCACTTGATGAGCGGGCTTTTCTGCATATAAGAGCGCATAGACCTGTTCGACGATCGGCATTTCGATCCCTAAACGTTGTGCCAGAGAAAAAACTGAACGACTTGTTCGTACGCCTTCAGCAACCGTGGTCATTCCTGCCAGAAGATCGGTTGGGCGCTCTCCACGTCCAACCCGTACACCAACCATGTAATTGCGGCTCAAGTTGCTTGTACAGGTAAGGACAAGATCTCCCATGCCTGAGAGACCTGACAGGGTTTGTGGATTGGCTCCCATGCGCACAGCCAATCGAGTCATCTCGGCTAGACCTCTTGTGATGAGTGCGGCGCGAGCACTGTGACCATAGCCTAAGCCGTCACTCACTCCAGCAGCAATGGCAATCACATTTTTCACCGCCCCACCAACTTCCACCCCTACAACATCTGTAGTGGTGTAGACACGAAATCTGGCTGAAGAAAAGGTCTGTTGAACCAGGGTGGCCAGTGTTTCCTGCTCTGCGGCAACGGTCACCGCAGTGGGTAACCCGCGGGCTACGTCCGCGGCAAAACTCGGACCGGAAAGAACAGCTAGATGTGGGTGCAATGGATGGGGAAGTTCATCGCGAAGCACGCTCGTGACGGTTTGCAACGTTTCTTCTTCGATACCTTTCGTTGTACTGACAAAGAACGGCGCTCGGGAGAGTGTAGGGACTAACTGGCGAACCACCATGCGCATCGCATGTGATGGAACAGAAAGTACGATGAGGTCTGCTTCGTGGACGGCTGCTGAGAGGGAATTTGCATAGGTGAGGCTTTCTGGCAGGGAAACTCCTGGAAGATAGACAGTATTCTCTCGCGTAGAAAGCAGTTGTTGAAGTAGAGAGGGGCGCCGCACCCAGAGGCAGACTCGGTGTCCAATTGTGATGAGCAGTGTAGCAAGCGCAGTCCCCCACCCCCCTGCGCCAATGACGGCAATGTGCACGGGATATTGCCCTAATTATTGTTGCGGTCTTCTGTCGTCTTCTGCCACCCGATGACACTCAGTTGGCGTCCTGATTGTATTCCTTCGCGGCGATACGAAGAAAAGAGAGCGGAGTCACAGAATGTGCATGATCCTACCATCTGCATATGATCGCGAGGAATGCCGAGCTGTTCACCTTGAAGACAATTGATGAGCCGTAGGTCAAGCCAGCCTTTTTCTCCTTGTGGCCGCCAAGTTGCGGAATCACTCTTCCCCCACCGTTCATAGAGCGTTTCTCCTACTTCACGGCCAACTTCGTAGCAACACGGCCCGATCGCCGGACCGCATGCAAGCCATACCTCAAAGGGGGAAACTCCCCATAACGAGGAGAGTAAGGCCAGTGCGCGCGCAGTAATCCCCTTTAACGTCCCACGCCATCCCGCATGGAGTGCAGCGACAACCTTCTGTTGAGGGGCGACCAGCAGTATGGGAACGCAGTCTGCCGTGGCAATTCCCAACAGTACGCCATCGGTTTGTGTTGAGAGCCCGTCTGCTTCTGGCACGCTGTTCTTAAGAGTATCACGAGTAACGAAGAGAATGTCATCGCCATGTACTTGCTTAAGTGTACGGAAATCCCAGTGGTTTGCCTCTAAGTTGACGACTAC
>JAYVFX010000312.1:0-2583 GCA_043772795.1 Deltaproteobacteria bacterium | reverse complement strand
GTTGGTGACCGAGGCGATCAGTATTATTGATCCAGAGAAAGTGATCGGTGCCGTATTCAATAGCGATGACCATCCTGCGTTTGGAGATTATTCCTACTATACCTATGGTACGTATCATCCTGGGAAAGAGCAGTCCGGAGCTTTCGGGGGGCTGATGAAAAATCTGACTACGCTCTTTCGCCGTACGCCGAAGGTCTAATGGGTGTGTTGCCGGAGGATCGGTGAGATCGAAAGCTGCTACACTTTTGGGAATTGAGGTGGGGATGTTGGCGATTGCCCTGGGCTTGGTTGGGACCTACGGGCATGTCCATTGGTCGTTGAATGTCGCCAATTCTGCGATCTTTGCGCGGCAAACCTTGGTTCCGGTTTTTTGTTTGGTCGTGTCCTTCTATTATAATGGGTTGTACGATCTACGGGTCGTGAGAAGTTTTACCGACTTTTGCAACCACGTCCCTCAGGCATTTGGGATTGCTTTTATCTTGTTAGCGGCACTGTCCACCATGTTCCCGAGCGTACGGGTAGAAGGCATGTCCCCTATCTCGACCGTTGGGGCATTGCTTGTTGTCTTGAGCTTAGTGTTCCCCATCCGTGCATGCTGCTATAGCCTACTCCGGAGCCAGACATTTGCCGAGCGTGTATTGATCTTAGGAACGAGTCCGTTGGCGCAGAAGATCGCCGCAGAAATTGAGGGTGCTCCGTATACGGGATACGCGATTGTGGGCTTTATTGATGACCACAATCCGACCGATTTACCGCCTGTTCTGTCTTCTCGCCACTCTTTGTGTGGCCCCCTTGATCGTCTAGAAAGCATCATTGCGGAACTGTCGCCGGATCGGATCATCGTCGCCCTCACCGAGCGGCGTGGGCGCCTGCCCGTACGTGATTTGCTGAATGCGCGTTTGCAAGGGATTATCGTTGAGGATGGTGTTGAGGTGCATGAACGGTTCACTGGAAAATTGGCGATTGAAAGCTTAAATCCCAGTTTTCTTTTCTTCTCGAAAGATTTTACCACCTCCCGTTTTGAGATGATCCTGCGGCGCATCGGCAGTTTGGCTTTCTCTGTTGTGGGCTTAGTGCTTACCGCCCCCCTCATGGTTCTGATTGCGCTGGCCATTAAGAGCGATTCCACAGGTCCGATCTTTTTTACCCAGGAGCGGGCAGGATTACACGGGAAGCCCTTTCGGTTGGTAAAGTTTCGTACGATGCACCCGATTGAGTTCGGTAGTGCGGCAGAAAGATCAGTATGGGAGCGCGACTCAAATGCTCGAGTCACGCGCGTCGGTAGATTGTTACGTAAGCTGCGGGTGGATGAACTTCCGCAATTTATTAATATACTTCGTGGGGACATGGATCTGGTCGGACCGCGACCGGAAATGCTTGACAATGTCAAACCGATGGCTGAGCAGATTCCCTACTACTCGCTGCGCATGGGGGTGCGACCAGGGCTCACAGGTTGGGCGCAAGTACGGCATGGGTACTCGGTCAGTCAGGAAGATGTCACTGAGAAGATGCGGTACGATTTGTATTATGTGAAGCATATGTCCGTATGGTTCGATCTCAAGATTCTGATTGACACGGTGAAAATCGTTCTCTTGGGACAGGGGAGTGAACAGAGCCTGGCTGCGAAACGGGATGAGCAAACCGCGAGTGTCGATCCGCAAAGGTCGGTGGTGAGTTATGTGTCGTCCGAAAGTGCACAAGAAAGAAGGCGTGTATGGTACTAAGCGATCGTATTCGTAACCATTCAGGGCGAGTGTCAGTGATCGGGCAGGGGTACGTTGGGTTACCCCTCGCAATGGAGTTTGCCAAAGTCGGATTCGACGTCGTTGGTATTGATCTTGACGAGGACAAGGTAGTCGCGCTGAATCGTGGCGAATCATATATCCCTGACGTGGAAAGTCAGGTTCTTCGCGGCCTCCTGGCGAAGAAGCGCTACCGCGCGACCAACAATATGGATGTGCTCGCGGACAGCGATGCCATTATCATTTGTGTGCCGACTCCGCTACGAAAGACCAAAGATCCGGATATTTCCTTCGTGTATTCCTCTGCGGCTGAAGTCAAAGCGCGCTTGCGAGAGGGGCAACTCATCATTTTGGAAAGCACGACCTATCCTGGGACCACCAAAGAACTCCTGTTGCCGATGTTTGAGGAGCGCGGCCTCAAGGTCGGGAAAGACTTCTTTCTTGCGTTTTCGCCCGAACGTATCGATCCGGGCAATCAGCAGTTCCAGGTGCGGGATATCCCCAAAGTGGTCGGTGGTGTGACCCCAGCGTGTTCGCGAGTCGCGGCGTTACTGTATGAACAAGTTGTGATAAGAGTGACGGAAGTATCGAGTCCGACGGTGGCCGAACTCGCGAAACTCTACGAGAACACCTTTCGTAGCGTGAATATCGCTATGGCGAATGAGTTTGCCATGATGTGCCGTTATCTCGATGTGAATGTCTGGGAAGTCATCGAAGCGGCGGCGACGAAGCCCTTTGGCTTTATGCCGTTTTTTCCCGGACCTGGCATTGGCGGGCATTGCATTCCGATCGATCCGATTTACCTGTCGTGGAAACTCCGCCTCAGCGGGTATGAAGCCCG
>JAYVFX010000311.1:0-2245 GCA_043772795.1 Deltaproteobacteria bacterium | reverse complement strand
TACAAGAACGCTACCAAGCCCTTGAAGCAGCGCGCGCAGCAGTAGAGCAGCTCTATGCGCGGTGGTCTGAACTAGAGAAGAAACAGCAGTAAAAGATCCACACCCAACATTGCCGTCTCATTTACCCTCACGGAAAGTAGATTGTACTCAGGTATAACCTAGGTTATACTTTGTTCTTATGAAAACAGCCATCTCCCTTCCAGATCCGCTTTTCGCTGAGGCAGAACAAATCGCGAAGCGCCTACGCATATCACGGAGCAAGTTATACGCAACCGCTCTTGCCCAGTTCCTTAAGCAACATAGCGCTCGTGGTGTTACCGAACGCCTCAATGCAGTGTATGCAAAGGAAAAGTCTCAGCTTGATCCGGTTCTCCATTCGCTCCAACTGCGATCGCTCCCTCGTGAGGACTGGTAATGAAGCGGGGCGAGTTATGGTGGGCGTCGCTGCGAGAGCCAACGGGTTCCGGACCTGGTTACCGACGACCAGTAGCGATCATCCAGTCTGATGATTTCACAGCGAGTCGCATCGACACGATTGTCGGCGCCACAGTGACATCGACACGCGGTTGGCATTTGCCCCTGGCAATGTTGTTCTTCGACGCCACGAAGCTGGCCTCTCACGTGATTCTGTCATCAATGTCTCGCAACTGCTGACCCTTGACAAAACCGTCCTCACTGAACGAATCGGTAAGCTATCGCCACGTCGCCTCCAGGAACTTGACGCGGGGCTGCGGCTGGCGTTGTCGTTGTGATATCCCGCCCCGGCGAGAACGAACTCAAAAAGGCACTACGTCACCTTCGCACGGTTCGTATCAAAACCTGCCTCTTTCCCGAGTACAGATAATGGATGTTTGAGGCTCTCCTGCCACAGCAGCGATTCCATCATGATGTTGAGCGGTTGGTCCTGCACTGTGAGTTCGTACACCGGCTGGTCGTAACTCGCATGATTGTGCACCGCCCAGCCGGGAGCCGAGAACATCAAATCACCGGCTTTCCACTCGATCACTTCACCTTCTACGGTCGATCGTCCACTACCATGAAAATAATAATTGATCGCCGCTGAGGTGTGACGGTGCGGTCGGTCGACAATCTTCGGCGGGCGGATCGTCATCGTGGCAAAGAAGTTCGGCGTGGTGCCGTTAGTGCGCCCAGTCATTGGGTTGTAAAGCAAATAGAGCTGGCGACCGACATAGTCTTTCCCTAGAGCGGTAAGCTTATCCAAATGAGACTTCACCTGCTGCCAAGGCCAATGCAGGATGGGCGACTCAACCGAGGGGGGATTGATGAGGATTTCATACGGCATCATCCACGCCCCGTCCTGCAACTCAAAGACACCGTACGGACTCATTTTTCGCGCCGGATCGATGCCATCGTCTTCCTTGTCTTTGATCGCTTCAAGGACGGGAGGATTCTCTTCAACCAAATGTACGCGCATCTTTTCTAGTAGGGCAGCATTTGAGTACGTCAATCTCACTTGCAGTTCGTTAGTATCATTGATGTGACGATACGTTGTCCATGACGGATGATTCCACACATCATATTGAGTGAAGGCAATTCGCTTGCCGCCAACCACCGCAGTGCCACCGCCACGGATACAAAAGTTCACTTGTGTCGAGTTATGGCGAACGGGCTCACTCCGTTCGCCTGGCTTCAGCACAGACAGTGTGACGCGGATACCCGGCGCGAGCCCGACTCCGGGTTCTGCAGATTGAGGATGCACGATGAGCGATTCGCGTCGCCCGTTCGCTGGTCGGTCCATATCCGCAAGACGCTCGACCTCACGGTCGATGTCCTCACGTGCAATCACGATAGGTGACCAGAAACTCGGCTGTGCTGGTTGTACATCGGTCTGACATACAAACACACTACTACGTTCGCTCATCCTCTCCTCCTGAACCTGGAGCATGCCCTTCCCTAGTCGCCGAGTTTATACACTTGACTCACATTCTCCCACAAAATCTGCCGTTGCTGGGTCTCTGACAATGGCGAGATCATTTCTCCCAACGCTTCCATATAGTGTCCGATGTGATCAGGATGCGGGAAATCCGACGCCCAGAAGAAGCGCTCCGCGCCGACCACATTGATCACCGAGGAGACGGTCTTTTCATCCGGGTCCGCGGAAATCCAACACTGGCGCTGAAAATAGGTCCTGGGGGGTTCTTTCATCCTCGTCGTCTTGCCTATCGGCACTTTGTACACGGCGTCCATGCGGTCCAGCAGATAGCCGATCCAGCCGGCCTGCGAT